>VAXX01000517.1 GCA_005885115.1 Actinomycetota bacterium
CCTCAGGTCGGTGGTCGTCGCCTCGTGCCACAGCGCGCGCTCGTCGTTGGCGTCCTTCACCTTCTTGGCCACGTACGCCGCGGCACCGAGCACGGTCAACAGAACCAGCAGCTTCTTCCACATCGCGAGGGCCCCCTCACATCGGGCTTGCCGCCGGCGACCCCGCCAGGCGGTGGCATGGAGTGGGGCTAGCTGGAATCGAACCAGCGACCTCAGAGTTATCAGCTCTGCGCTCTAACCGACTGAGCTATAGCCCCGCGCGCGACGAGCAAGGTTACCGTACCCGTCGCCGGTTCCCCAAACTGGATTGGGTGTGTCGAGACCGGTCACTCCTTCTCGGAAAGGGTGATCTCGATGCCGCCCACCAGATCGGCGCAGACGTTGTAGATGAAGGCACTCAGCGTCGCGAGCGCGGTGAACAGCACGACGTTGACCAGGCCCAGGACGCCGGCGACACCGATCACGCCGAGCGCGGTGATCTTGAAGCCACCGTTCTTCCCGCCGGTGGCCCCGATCATGTCCGCCAGCGCCTTGTTGACGCTGTCGAACACGCTCATCGCGTCCAGCGCGAGGTAGAGCACGGCGGTCGCCACGATCGCGACGAAGAACAGCACGAACGACACCGCGAACGAGAACTTCATGACCGACCACGGGTCGATGCGCTTGACGAACAGCCGGGCCCGCCGTGGTCCACGCGAGGCCGCGCCGGAGACCGCCGCCCGCGCGTTGCGTACCGCTTCGGCCATCTTTCCGGTCCCGGGTACGGCACGCCCACGTGCCGCGGCACCGACCGCACCTGTGCTGATCGGCGCGGTCTGCGACTCGATCGGGGTGGCCCGGGCGGCCGTGGCCGGGGTCGTGAACGGTACCCGGGCACCGCCCGGTACCGTCGGCAGCGGCGCGGGTGCCACGACCATCGGCTGCGCACCGGAGGGCGCCTGGAGCGCCTCGGTCGAGTCCGGCGGCGGGGCCATGCCCGGTGCCCGGGTGAACTTCGGCGGCGGTGGCGTATCGGACCCCACGTGGGCCCGACCGACCACGGCCTGGCCGGCCCCGGCGCCGTCCGGCGCGTCAGTGCCCTCGGATCCCGCCGGAGCCGTCGAGGCCCCCGCGGCCCCCGGCGTCGCCTGTGTCTCCGTCATCAACTAGTCCTGTTCGTCAGGCTCGTCGGCGTTGCGAGCGATGGCCACGAGAGTGACACCATCCGGAAGGTCCATGAGCTTCACGCCCATTGTGTTCCGGTCACGCGTACGGCGTACAGGCTTGACCGGAGTCCGGATGACCCCACCGTTCGAGGTGATCGCGAACAACTCGTCGTCCGGGCTGATCACGACCGCACCCACTAGTCCACCACGTCGCTCGGTAATTTTCGCGGTGAGGACGCCCTTACCGCCCCGGCCCTGCACAGGGTACTCGTCGATCGGGGTCCGTTTGGCGTACCCACCGCCGGTGGCGACCAGGACGTCCAGTCCGTCCTGGACCACCGCCATCTCCAGCAGTTCGTCGTTGTCGGCGAAGCGCATGCCGATCACGCCCGAGGTGGCGCGGCCCATCGGGCGCAGCGCGTCGTCGGTCGCGTTGAACCGGATGGCCTGGGCGTTCTTGGACACCAGCAGCAGGTCGTCGGCCGGCCCGATCAGCGCGGCACCGACCAGCTCGTCGTCGTCGCGCAGGTTGATGGCGATGATCCCGCCGGTCCGGTTGGAGTCGAACTCGTCCAGCCTGGTCTTCTTGACCAGCCCGTTCTTGGTCGCCAGCACCAGGTACGGCGCGACCTGGTAGTCCGAGATTTTGATCACCTGGGCGATCTGCTCGCCCGGCTGGAAGGCCAGTAGGTTGGCCACGTGCTGGCCCTTGGCGACCCGGCTGGCCTCGGGCAGCTCGTACGCCTTGGCCCGGTAGACCCGGCCCTTGTTGGTGAAGAACAGCATCCAGTCGTGCGTGGACGACACGAAGAAGTGGCTGACGATGTCGTCCTGGCGCAGGGTGGCGCCGGAGACGCCCTTGCCGCCGCGCTTCTGCGAGCGGTACAGGTCGGTCTTGGTCCGCTTGGCGTAGCCCGTACGGGTGATCGTGACGACCACGTCCTCCCGCGCGATGAGGTCCTCCATCGAGACCTCGCCGTCGAACGGGATGATCTTCGTACGCCGCTCGTCGCCCCACTTCGCGACGATCTCCGCCAGCTCCTCGGAGATGATCTGCCGCTGCCGCTCCGGCTTGGCCAGGATGTCCTTGAGCTCGGCGATCTCAATCTCGATCTTGGCCAGCTCGTCGATGATCTTCTGGCGCTCCAACGCGGCGAGCCGGCGCAACTGCATGTCGAGGATCGCGGTGGCCTGGACCTCGTCGATGTCCAGTAGCTGGATCAGGCCGACCCGGGCCTCCTCCACCGTCGGGGAGCGCCGGATCAGCGCGATGACCTCGTCCAGCGCGTCCAGCGCCTTGACCAGGCCGCGCAGGATGTGCGCCCGCTCCTCGGCCTTGCGCAGCCGGTACGCGGTCCGCCGGACGATCACCTCGATCTGGTGTGCCACGTAGTACCGGATGAACTGCGCCAGGTTCAGCGTGCGCGGTACCCCATCGACCAGCGCCAGCATGTTGGCGCCGAACGTCTCCTGCAGCTGGGTGTGCTTGTACAGGTTGTTGAGCACCACCTTGGCGACCGCGTCCCGCTTGAGGACCAGCATCAGCCGCATCCCGGTACGCCCGGAGGACTCGTCGCGGATGTCCGCGATGCCGGTGAGCTTGCCCTCCTTGACCAGCTCGGCGACCCGCTCGGCGAGGTTGTCCGGGTTGACCTGGTACGGCAGCTCGGTGACGACCAGGCTGGTCCGGCCCTTGTTGTCCTCCTCGGCCTCCACCACCGCGCGCATCCGGATCGACCCGCGCCCGGTCCGGTACGCCTCCTGGATGGCGGTCGTCCCGACGATCAGGCCCGCGGTCGGGAAGTCCGGGCCCTTCACGATCTTGATCAGCTCGTCGAGGGTGGTCGCCTCGTCGGCGTCGTAGTTGGTCAGGCACCACT
>VAXX01000518.1 GCA_005885115.1 Actinomycetota bacterium
TGTGGCGGATCCGTGGGCTACGGCAGCATGAGGCTCGACTTCCAGGGGGCGGAGGTTCACCTGTGTCGGCACGGATGCACCTGCCAAGCGGGCTGGTGACGTTCCTGTTCACCGACATCGAGGGCTCGACCCGGTTGGCCCAGCTGCTCGGTGCCGGTTACCGTGCCATGCTCACCGAACACCGGCGGCTCCTGCGGCGTACTCTCACCGGTTCTGGGGGAAGCCCGCTGTTCGCTGAGGGTGACGCGCTGTTCGCGGTCTTCCCCGACGCGGGCGCCGCGCTGGCCGCCTGCGCGCAGGCGCAGCGCGCCCTGGCCGAGCACGCCTGGCCGGTGGTGAAACCGTTGGTACGGATGGGTCTGCACACCGGACCGGCGCACCCCGAGGACGGCGAGTACAGCACCCCGGTGGTGCACCGGGCGGCCCGCATCGCGGCCGCCGCGCACGGCGGCCAGGTGCTCTGCTCGGCGGCCACCGCCCGGCACGCCGGTACCCCCGGCGACGGGTTCTGGCTGCTCGACCTCGGCCTGCACCGGCTGCGCGGGTTCGACGACCGGGAGCGGCTGTTCCAGCTCGTCGCGCCGGAGCTGCCGCGCCAGTTCCCGCGCCCGCGGACGGCGGCGGAGAGCCGGCACAACCTACCCGTACCGGTCACCCGTTTCGTCGGCCGGGCGGCCGAGCGGGCGCAGCTGGGCGCGCTGCTGGACGAACACCGGCTGGTCAGCGTCGTCGGCCCGGGCGGGGCGGGCAAGACCCGGCTGGCGATCGAGACGGCCGGCGACCACCGGTACCCGGACGGCACCTGGTACGTCGACCTCGCCGCCGGGCCCGAGCCCGACGCGGCGGTCGCGGCCGCACTCGGGCTGCGGCCCGAGCCCGGGCGTCCGGTGCTGGACACGCTCGCCGACTTCGTCGCGCCGCGCGGGCTCCTGCTGGTCCTGGACACCTGCGACGCCGCGCCGGCCGCGGCCGCCGCGCTCGCCGCCCGCCTGCTCGCCGCCGGCTCCGGGGTCACCGTGCTGGCCGCCGGCCGGCAGCCGCTGGGGCTGCCGGGCGAGCTGGTGTGGCGGATCCCGGCGCTGTCGGCCGCCGATGGCGCGGGACTGCTGCTCGACCGCGCGGTCGCGGCCCGGGGTGGTCGCCCCTTGGCAGAGCCGGAAATGGTACGCCTTCGTGAGCTCGCCCAGCGGCTCGACGGGCTGCCCCTGGCGTTGGAGGCGGCGGCGCACCGGCTCGGGATGCTGTCGGTTCCCGAGCTGTCCGACCGTCTGTCCATCGTGGACGGTACGCTCGCCGGTACGGTGGACCGCTCGTACCGGTCCCTCGAACCGTCGGCCGCCACGCTGCTGCGGCAGCTCTCCGTCTTCGCCGGACCGGTCGGACTGTCCACAGTGGAGGCTCACGGGGACGTCCTCGATGCCCTGGCCGACCTCGTGGACCGGTCCCTGGTACAGGCCGAGGTCGGCCCGGACGGCACCCGGTACCGGCTCACCGAGCCGGTCCGCGGGTACGCCGCCCGGCGCCTCACCGAGTCCGGCGAGGAGTCCGCCGCCCGGGGCCGGCACGTGGCCTGGGTACGCCAGGCCATCGCCACCGATCCCGTGTCCCTGAAGGCGATCGACCCGTTCGCAGCCGAGCTGCGTACGGCGCTGGAGTGGTGTGCCACCGGCGGGACCGCCCGGGACGGGCTGCGCCTGGTGGCCTCGGTCGAGCAGTGGTGGCTGGAGCGGCGGCGTACCGACGAGGGCCGGCAGTGGCTGTCCCGCCTGTACGAACGGGCGGCCGGCGTCCCCGACGCGGAACTGGCGGCGGCGTACCACGTGCACGCGCTGCTCGGCGGGGCCGACCGGTACGGGCCACTCGCCGAGGAGTCGGCCCGTCGGGCGGGTAACCCGTCGTTGCTCGTCCGGGTCCTCGCGGGTACCGCCCGGACCGAGGCCGCGTGCCGGACGGTACTCGACCTGGCGCACACGTACCGGGTGGTGCCCGAGGCGCTGCCGGCCGTGTACCGGCTCGCCGAGCTGCTGTGGCGGCGCGGGGACTCCGCGCTGGGCCGGGGCGACCTGGTCGCCGCGCACGAGCACCTGGTCGTCGCGCTGCGCTCCCGACTGGCGTACGGGTTCGAGGTACGCGCCGCGCAGGCGCTGCTCGGTTTCGCCGTACGCTGCGTGCTCGGCGGCGAGCCCGCCACGGCGGCCCGACTGTTCGGGGCCGCCTGCGCCGCCGGTACGACCCCGGACCCCTACTGGGCCGGCTGGCAGGACGCCGCCCGGTCGGCGCTGGGCGACGCCCACTTCGACACCGCGTATGCCGAGGGTGCCCGGCTCTCCCTCACCGAAGCCGGCGCGCTCGCGCTCGCCGTCGAGCACCCCGACCTCGCGGCCGGGTCGCTGCGCTTCACCGACATCGACTCCTGGGCGTCGTAGGGCGTCACCGGGCTCACCGCCGGTCCGACAACCATTCGGCCACCTCGATGTGCCGGGGACTGGCGTAGCCGTCGTCGAAGGCCCACGCGACGGTGTGCCCGTACGCCCAGCCCCACGCCCGGTCCCGGTCCAGC
>VAXX01000523.1 GCA_005885115.1 Actinomycetota bacterium
CGTGGCACCGTATAGCGCGGACTTCAGGACGCCGACGTACGGCAGCTCCCGGTACCGCTCCCGGTAGTCCAGCCCGTACCCGACGACGAACTCGTTGGGGATGTCGAAGCCGACGTACTTCACCGGGATGTTGACCTTGACCGCGTCCGGCTTGCGCAGTAGGGCGACCACCTCGACGCTCGCGGCCGACCGGCTCTCCAGGTACTTGAGCAGCCAGGACAGGGTCAGCCCGGAGTCGACGATGTCCTCGACCACGATCACGTGCCGCCCGGCGATGTCCCGGTCGAGGTCCTTGAGGATCCGGACGACCCCCGAGGAGGTGGCCCGCTGCCCGTACGAGGACACGGCCATGAACTCCAGCTCCACCGGCGCGCCCTGCCGGCCCATTTCCCGGGCGAAGTCGGCCATGAACATGACCGCGCCCTTGAGCACGCCGACCAGGAGGATGGACTCCACCTGGCGATACTCGGCGGCGACCTGCTTGGCGAGGTTCTCGATCTTCGTTTGAATCTGTTCCTCGGAAACGATCACGCGGTCGATGTCCGCGTCGTACCAGCTGCCATCCGGACGGGCGCCAGTCGGCGTAGTCGCGACTGTCGGAAACCTGACCGAACACGGCGGCCAGCAGCAGTACCAGGAAGAAGACCAGAAGCAGGACGAGTCCCATGGCGGGACTCCTTTCCGGTAAGGATCGGAAGGCCACAACGGCGCTTACGCATTCAAGTCTGCCGCACGCGTCCAGCGGATTACAGTGGCAGGAATGCCACTGTACCGAGAGTTTCTGCCATACTGGCCGGATGCTGCACAACGTCGCGGTCATCGTCCTGGACCAGGTAGCACCGTTCGAGCTGGGCGTGGTCTGCGAGGTCTTCGGAATGGACCGCGGGGCGGAGTACCCGCGCTACGACTTCCAGCTGTGCTCGGTCGACGGCGGAGCCGTGATCACCAGGTCCGGGTACCAGGTGACGCCACACGCCGACCTCGGCCCGGTGGACACCGCCGACCTGGTCGTCGTACCGGCGCACCCGCTCGGTACGCCCGGTCCGCCGCCGGTGCTCGACGCGCTGCGCAAGGCCGCCGACCGGGGCGCGTACCTGCTCAGCGTCTGCTCCGGCGCGTTCCTGTTCGGCGAGGCCGGGCTGCTGGACGGGCGGCGGTGCACCACGCACTGGATCTACGCCGACGAGCTGGCCCGCCGGTACCCGCGCGCCCAAGTCCTCCCCAACGCCCTGTACGTCGAGGACGGCAAGCTGCTCACCAGCGCCGGTACCGCCGCTGGCATCGACGCCTGTCTACACCTCGTGCGGACCGTGCACGGCTCCGCGGTCGCCACCCGGCTGGCCCGCCGGATGGTCGTCCCCCCGCACCGCGACGGCGGCCAGGCCCAGTACGTCGAGCGGCCGGTGGCCGTCGGGCGCACATGGCGCCACGTACCTTCGCCCGCCGGTTCCGCGCCGAGACCGGTACGACGCCGCACGACTGGCTCACCGCGCAGCGCGTACTGCTGGCCCGGCGGCTGCTGGAGGACACCGACCTCGGGGTCGACGCGGTCGCGCTGCGCTCGGGGTTCGGCGACGCGGCCATGCTGCGGCACCATTTCAGCCGCCGGGTGGGGGCGACTCCGCACGCGTACCGGTCGACCTTCCGGGACCGGACAAACGGGCACCGCGTCGGCTGACCTCGATCCCGCCGGGCAGCGCGACCGGGCCCTGGCCGCGCCAGTCCATCACCAGAGCATCAAGAGCGTCGATGTGCTTGCTGGACAGCGCGCCGCCGGGCGCGCCGAGTCGCAGCGCGAACGCCCGTAACACCCGGGTCCGCACGGCCGGCACGAGCGCGGCCAACTCGGCCACCTCAAGGCCGCCCGCGCCGACCGTCACGGCCGCCGCCAGCGCGTCCAGCGCCGCGACGTCCTCGGCGACCAATCCGGCGGTACGGGCCAGGTTGCGCACCACATCGGGTCCCAGGATCTCGGCGAGTACCGGCAACGCCGCCCGTACCCGGCGACACCGACAGGAACGGGCGCAGGAACTCCACTCCGTCCCGGGTACGCCGGGCCGGCATCCCGGCCAGCCCCCGTGGCCCGGCGCCTCGGGCCAGCGCCAGGAGTACCGTCTCCGCCTGGTCCTCCAGCGTGTGCCCGAGCAGGACGACGGCGCCGGAGTCCCGGGCCGCCGACACCAGCGCCTCGTACCGGGCCTCCCGGGCGGCGGCCTCCGGTCCACCCGGCCGGCCCGTGGTGTCCACTGTGGACACCAGTACCGGGTCCAGGCCGATCTCCTTGCCCCACGCGCACACGTCGAGCGCCCGGGCGGCGGAGCCGGGTTGCAGCCCGTGGTCGACGGTGACCAGCCCGGCGGTCAGTCCCAGCCGGGGCGCGACGAACGCGGCCGCGCACGCGAGGGCCATCGAGTCCGGGCCACCGGAGCAGGCGACGAGCACGGGTGAACGTACCCCTCGAAGGGAATTTCGGAGCGCGACGCGGGTCGCGGCGACCGACGGCGCGGGACCACCCACGGCCCGCGCGTCAGCCGTGGACGCGGGCGACCCAGGCGTCCGGGTCGCTCAGCTCGGTGAGGTAGGGCAGGGTGACCGGCGAGTCCCAGACCCGGTTGAAGCCGTCCATCCCGACCCGGTCCACGACGCCGTGCACGAACCGGCGGCCCTCCGCGTACTGGCGCAGCTTGACGTCGATGCCCAGCAGCTTGCGCAGGACGCGCTCGAGCGGGTTGGCCGCCTCGCGGCGGCGGTTGAACCGGGACCGGATCTCCTCCACGCTCGGTACGACGTCGGGTCCGACCCCGTCCATCACGAACTCCGCGTGCCCTTCGAGCAGCGTCATGATCGCGGTGAGCCGGTCCAGGACGGCCTTCTGCGCCGGCGTCTGTACCAGGTCGAGGACCGACGCCCGGCTGTTCGGGTTGCGTACCGAGTCGGCCAGCGCCGCGACCCCGCGCCGCAGCCGCTCGACGACCTGCTCGGTGCCGGCCTGGGCGGCGTCGACGAACGCGCGCACCTCGCCGAGGAAATGCGCCCGCAGCCACGGTACGGCGGTGAACTGGGTCCGGTGGGTGACCTCGTGCAGGCACACCCAGAGCCGGAAGTCCCGCGGGTCGGCGTCGAGCTTGCGCTCCACCTCGACGATGTTCGGCGCGACCAGCAGGAGCGTGCCGGGGTCGGAGGCGAACACCTCGTACTGGCCGAGGACCTTGCCGGACAGGTACGCCAGCACCGTCCCCGCCTGTACCCCGGTGACCCGCGAGCCGACCGCGTTGACGAACGGGCCCGGGTCCCGGTCGCCGGTCAGCTTGCTGACCAGCGGGTTGATCACCTGCCGGAGCCCGCTGATGTTGACCGCGGCCCAGTCCTTCCGGTCCACCACCCGGGCCGGCGCCGGGGGCGCCGCCAGCAGGGTGAACCCGGCCACGTGCTCGGCCGCCTCGTCGGTCAGCCGGCGCAGCTCGGTTACCACCTCGGTCGCCTCGGTGTAGGACACCGCCGGTCCCGTCCTGCCCAGGGCACCGGCGGTGGCGGCGGCCAGGTCCCAGTCCACAAGCTGCGCCATGGTCCCACCGTACCCGGGCGTAGCTAACTGAGCTGGGCCAGCGCGGTACCGACCCGGTCCAGCGCCGCCTCCGCCGGGATGATCCCGACGGTGACCCGGTCGGCGAGCACCGCGAAGGCCAGCAGCCGGCCGCCCGTGGTCGTCACGTACCCCGCGAGCGCGTTGACGCCGGGCAGGGTACCGGTCTTCGCGCGGACCACCCCGTCCGCCGGGTTGGCGCTGGGGGTACGGAAGCGCTCGGCGAGGGTACCGGAGTAGCCGGCCACCGGCAGGCCCGCGACGAGCGCGTGCAGCTCCGGCCGGTCCGCCCGGGTGGCGAGCCCGAGCAGGCCGGTGAGCAGTCGCGGGGTGAGCCGGTCGTCGAAGGACAGCCCGCTGCCGTCGGAGATGCTGGCGCCGTCGGTCGGCAGGCCGAGCCCGCTCAACGTACTGAGCAGGGCGGCGCCCTCACCCGCGAAGCTGGCCGGCTGCTTCGCCGCGATCGCCACCTGCCGCGCCAGAACCTCCGCGATGGTGTTGTCGCTGGCCTCCAGCATCAACTCCAGCAGGCGTACCACCGGCGGGGACGAGACGACGCCGAGCTGCGTGCCGGGCGCCGGCCCGCCGCCGGCGCCCGCGCTGCTCCCGCCCGCCGGGGCGCGGCCGGTGGTCACCGCCGAGGGCGGCAGGCCGAGCAGGCGGGCGAATGCCTGGCCGGCGAAGATGTCCGGGGTCGACGTGCGGTTCGAGGGCGACCGGGCTCCCAGTTGGGTCCGATCGTCGGGCCGGTGAACAGCGACGCGTCGACGATCACCTTCGTCGGGGGTACCCCCCCGAGCGCCTTCTTCACCTGACCGGCGAGGTCGTCCAACCGGGCCGCCCCGGGATAGCTGCCGTTCGCGGTGACCGCGAGGGTCGGGTCGCCGCCCCCCACCAGTACCACCTCGCCCGGGTTCGCGCCGGCCACCGCCCGGGTACGCAACTGTGCGGCCGGCCCGAGGGTGGCCAGTACGGCGGTCGTGGTGACCAGCTTCATCGTCGAGGCCGGGACCGCCGCGTCGGTTTCGTCGCGGCCGAACAGTTTCTGCCCGGTGGCCGCGTCGACCACCTGGATCCCGACGTGCCCGCCGAGCCGGGAGTCGGCCAGCGGCCCGCTCAGGGCGGCGGCGACGGAGTCCGCGCTGGGTACCGGCCCGTCCGTGGGAGCCGCCGCGAGTACCGGCGACGGCG
>VAXX01000524.1 GCA_005885115.1 Actinomycetota bacterium
ACCACGCGCGCCAGGTTGAAGCCCTGCTCGCCGCCCGGTCGGCCACAGCCGACGTACAGGTCCTCGATGTCGCGGGGATCGAGCTGGGGCACCTTGGCCAGGGCGGCGCGGATGATCGTGGCGGTCAGGTCGTCGGGGCGTACGTCGACCAGTGATCCTTTGCCGGCCCGCCCGATCGGCGAGCGGGCGGTGGCGACGATAACGGCGTCGGGCATGCCTCAGTGTGATACGACGCCGGCCGCCTCGGCCACCGCGGGGTACAGCGCGTGGGCCCAGACCCGGTACCCGTCGGCCGAGGGGTGCAGCCCGTCGTGGCAGAGGGTACCGGCGTCGGCGCGGAACACCGGTCCGGCCCGTCCGGCCAGGTCGACGGGTACCCCGCCGGCCTCCCGTACCGCCTGGGCCTGGGCCCGGGCCAGCCGGCGGCCGAAGAAGCCCAGCACCTGGCGCAGCGGCGGCGAGAACGCCCGGGCCGCCGCGAGGTCGGGGCAGGTGCCCGCGACCACGGATACGCCCGCGTCCCGCAGCCGCCGGACCGCCCCGCCCAGGTATGCCGCCGCGTCGGCGGTCCGGCGCAGCCCGACCGCGTCGTTGGTACCGATGAGGATCAGCGCGACGTCCGGCCGCTCGCCGAGCAGCGCCCGGGCGACCTGGGTGGCCAGGTCACTGCCGTGCGAGCCGGCGACCGCGACGCTGGACAGCTCGATCCGGCGCCCGCCCACGGTCGGGCCACCGGCCAGCAGTTCGGCCAGGTGCCCGCCGACGGTGTCGGCGACCCGTTCGACGCCGACCCCGAGTGCCGAGGCGTCCCCGAGCAGCACCAGGCGCAGCGGGGCGGCGGCCGGGTCCCCGATCGAGGTACGCATGGCCAGGCGCATGTCCGGCTGGGCGTACCGGCGGGTCCGCGCGGCCACGGCCTCAGCCGCGATCACGGCGGCGCCGCCGACGGTGCCGGCGATCAACGCCAGTACCGCGGCCTTCCCCGCTCTCCGTACCAACGCCTCGGACCTCATGCGCCCCCCTCCACCGGGTCACGCGGCTGCTCGATGCGCGGGCGCAGCCGGTGTCGCAGGTCGGCCCAGCGCCCCGCCGGGCCGTGGTCCTGGCCGGCCACCTGGGCGCCGCTGACCTCGGTACCGGCGTGGTCGACGGCCTGGACGGCCGCCTCCGCCAAGGACCGTACCCCTTCGCCCCGGGCCGCAACCGGCTCCGCCTCGGCGGAACCGCCGGCCGCTGAACATCGTCTCCGGGGAGGCCGCGAACTCCGGTCCGAGCAGGTCACCCAGGGACACCGAGGCACCGCCGGCCTCCACGACCGCGATGGTCTGCGCGGCCGCCATGTCCCGGCTCCACTGCCGGGCCAGCCAGCGCAACGGCGGCTGGATCGGCCGGATCGTACCCAGGTCGGGGCAGGTACCCACGACGACCTCGGCACCCGCCTGCCGGAGCAGCCGTACCGTGTCGGCCAGGTGCCCGACCGCCGACGACACCCGTACCCGGTGGGTGACGTCGTTGGCGCCGATCAGGATCACCGCGAGGTCCGGCGCCAGGTCCAGAGCGAGCTCCCGCTGCGGTACCAGACCGTCCGAGGTGGCTCCGACCACCGCGACGCAGCGCAGCTCGACCGGCCGGTGCAGCCGCTCGGCGAGCCCGGTCGCGAGCAGCGCTCCGGGGGTGTCGCGGGGCCGCTGGACCCCGTACCCGGCCGCCGAGGAGTCGCCCATGACGACCAGGCGGATCGGGTCGCCGTCGTGCTCGATGCCGTACCGGCCGTCACAGCGCGGCGGCGGGGACTCGGCCAGCCCGATCGCGTTGCGGGCCAGCCGGGCCTGCCCGAGCAGGAGCATCACCGCCAGTACGCCGGCCAGGCCGAGCCCGCCGCCACCGAATGCGGCGGCGGCGGCAACCCGGTGAGTCCGGCTCATGGTCATGAGTCCCCCATCGGCAATGTCATCTAACTCAACAGTAACTTCCGGAGTCAGCCTGCCCGGTCCGGTCCCGCCCGGGTGATCTCCATCCGGAGCAGCACCCGCTGGTCACGTTCCATCACGGCGCGGTAGTCGGCCCAGTCCGGGTGCTCGCCGGAGATCCGCCGGTAGTACTCGACCAGCGGCTCCATCGCCGCCGGCAGGTCGACGACGGTCACGGTACCGTCCACCTGCACCCAGCGGCCGCCGAAGAAAGTGTCGGGAAAGACGCAGAGGTACGCGCGCGGGTCGCGGCGCAGGTTCCGGACCTTGTACGCGGTCGTCCGGCTGCTGATCACCGCGTACCCCTCCTCGTCCACCCCGACGGTCACCGGGCTGAGCTGCGGAGTGCCGTCCGAGCGCCAGGTCGCCAGGACCGCCCGGTGCTGCCGGCGCAGTACGTCTCGTGCTTCATCGAGATCCATGCGTCAATTCTTGCGCGCATGGGCACTATGGAGGGCAGCACCGCCCGGAGTCGGGCGGCCGCCGGACGATCTTCAGGAGGAACGGCGATGGCGCGGTTGGGACGCAAGGCGGCACTGACCGCGCTGTGGACGGCAATCACCGCCTCCCGGCGGGGCGGGCCGGGACTGGGTACCCGGTTGGCGGCGCTGCCCCGGATGATCAAGGCGACGATCACCGGGCGGTACGACGGGAAGGGCCGGTTGGCCGCGATGGTCTTCGCCGGGGCGTACATCGTCTCG
>VAXX01000525.1 GCA_005885115.1 Actinomycetota bacterium
CCCGAGGCGTTCCTGCTGTTCTTCGGCCTCATCGACGACGCCGCGGTCGCGGTGTGGCTGGCCGGCGCGGTGCTGTCGGAAACCGAGCGGTTCCTGGCCTGGGAAGCCGAGCGGGCCAGAGTCATCCCCGGACATCTGAGGACTCATTAAGCTCGACCCGTGCGCTACTACGACAACGTCGTCGAGCTGATCGGCAACACCCCGCTGGTGCGCCTGCGGAACGTCGCCGAGGGGATCTCCGCCACGGTGCTGGCGAAGGTCGAGTACCTCAACCCGGGCGGCAGTGTGAAGGACCGGATCGCGCTGCGGATGGTGGAGGAGGCCGAGAAGGCCGGACTGCTCCAGCCGGGCGGCACGATCGTGGAGCCGACCTCCGGCAACACCGGTGTCGGGCTCGCCCTGGTCGCGCAGTTGCGCGGGTACCACT
>VAXX01000503.1 GCA_005885115.1 Actinomycetota bacterium
GGAAGCTGGACGAGACGAGCAGCGTGAACAGGGCGAAGTTGAGCCCGCCGGCGGTGGCGATGTCGGCGAGAGCGGCGAACTGGTTGCGGCCGCGCCGTTCGCCGCTGTCGCTGCCGAACTCGAACGCCAGCAGGATGATCAGCGGCAGGACGACCATGAAACCCAGCGTCAGTTGGGTACGCCGCCGGCTGGCCTGGCGCCGCAGCTCGGTACGCACGCTCAGGGTCCGGGTCGGACGGTAGCCGGTGGCCGAACCGTCAACGGTGGTCATCATCGGTCTCCGCTCGCCTTGGTGTCCCCGGCCACCAGAGCCAGGAACGCGTCCTCCAGCCGCCGCCGGGGTACCACCCGGTCGACGCCGATCCCCGCGCGTACCAACGCGGCCACCGCTTCGGCGCGTGGCGTGCCGTCCAGGTCGACGGTCAGCGTGCCGTTGCTCTCCCCGGTGACACTGCGTACCCCGGCCTGGTGCAGCGCATCGGTGGCGGCAGCCGGGTCGGAGACGTCGAACTGCACGGACGGGGAGTCCCCGACGACGTCGTCGACCGGACCGGAGGCGACCACCAACCCCTTGTGCAGCACCACGACGTGGGTACAGGTCTGCTCGACCTCGGCCAGCAGATGGCTGGAGACCAGCACCGCCCGCCCATCCGTGGCGTACCGGCGCAGGACCCTGCGCATCTCGGCGATCTGCGGCGGGTCGAGCCCGTCGGTCGGCTCGTCCAGTACGAGCAGCTCCGGCAGCCCGAGCATGGCCTGCGCGATGGCCAGCCGCTGCTTCATCCCGTGGCTGTACGTCTTGACCCGGCGGTCGATCGCCTCGCCGAGCCCGGCGATCTCCAGCGCCTCGTCCAGGTGCGCGTCGGCGGCCGGCCGGCCGGTGGCCCGCCAGAACAGTTCGAGGTTGCGCCGCCCGGACAGGTGGGGCAGGAACCCGGGTCCCTCGACGAGCGCGCCGAGCCGGGACAGCACCGGGGAGCCGGGGGTGAGGCGGTGCCCGAAGACGTACAGGCTCCCGGCGGTCGGCTTGGTCAGCCCCATGAGTACCCGCAGCGTCGTGGTCTTGCCGGCGCCGTTGGGCCCGAGCAGCCCGACCACCTGACCCCGCTCGACCCGGAAGTCCACTGTGGACACCGCGACGAAGCCGTCCGCGTACGCCTTGCGGAGTCCTTGTACGACAAGGGGAACGTCGGCATGGTCGGGGTGTACGGAGCGGTCGGCCCGGCGGTACCGGCGCCGCCCGAGCAGTACCGCGACGACCAGCCCGACGCCGAGCAGGACGAGCAGCCCGGCGAGTACGGCCCGCCACAGCACCGCCGCCGTGGCGATCGGCTTCGCGTCGACGGTGGGCAGGGCGACCGTCGAGTTGCCCAGCGAGACGGTGTAGACGGTCGGGGCGCCCGGGGTCGCGTACGCCTGGTCCGAACTGGACACGGTGACCCGCAACAGGTGCCCGGACTGGAACTCGTGCACGATCGCCGGCAGCGTGACGGTCACCGGCTGCGCCTGCTCGATCGACGCCGGTAGCCCGGTCAGGTGGATCGGCGCCACCAGCCCGTCGGGCAGCGAGGCGCCGTTCTGCGGGTCGACGTCGTACAGCTTGACGAACAGCACCGCCTCACCCGTGGGCGACGCGGCCCTGATGGACACCGTCGGCGCCCCGACAACGTCCACAGTGGACGGCAGCGGTACCGAGTAGAAGTCGGCGTGCTGACCCGGGATCTCCACCACCCGGCCGCTGACTAACGAGGCCAGTCCACCGCCGAGCCCGGGGAGCGAGGTGACCGCCGCCGGGTTCCCGTTGGGCGGGTTGGCGATCGGCTGCGCCAGCCCGTTGAGGTCGACGCTGGTGGTGTGCGCCCCGCCCAGCCCGGGATAGTCGGTCACCACCGAACCCAGCGCCACCACGCCGTCGGCCTGCGCGTCGATGCCGGCGATCCGCGAGTACGTGAAACTGTTGGCCGGCGCCGGTCCCTGCCCGAGCAGGTAGTGGTCGAGCCACTGCGCGGTCAGGAAGTGCAGCCGGTCGATGTCGGACTGCGGCCCGGTACCGCCGTCGTGGCCACCGGTGAACCAGGCCAGCCGGACCGGCGTACCGTGTGCCGCGATGCCCTTGGCGTTGGCGTCCGCCTCGGACAGCGGGAACAGCGAGTCGGCCTCGCCCTGGATCAGCAGGGTCGGCGCGGTGATCCGGTCGAGGACCGAGGACGGGCTGGATCGCTTGAGCAGAGCCAGATCCTCCGGTGTCGCCCGGCCGGTCGTGGCGATCGACAGGTACGCCCGGCACAGGTCCCTGGCGAACCGGCCGCATACCGGGTCCAGGCGGCCCCGGCCGATCCGGTCACCGGCGGGCCCGGCGGCACCGGGCAGCAGCGCCGCGCTCGCGGACGCGCCGTTGCCGAAGAACAGGCCCGCCCATACCTTCTTGAACACGCCCGCGCCCGAACCGGCGCCGCTCGCCTCGGGCAGGAACGCGTTGCCCAGGTCGTTCCAGGTGATGCTCGGGACGATCGCGTCGATCCGCTTGTCGTAGCCGGCGGCCATCAGGGCCAGACCGCCGCCGTACGAGCCGCCGACGACGGCCACCCGCGGATCCCCGGGCGCGTCCCTACGGATGTCCGGCCGGGCGGCCAGCCAGTCGATGAGGCGCTGGGCGTCGCGTACCTCCCAGTCCGGGCTGTCCAGGTGGATCTGCCCGCCACTGCGCCCGAAGCCTTCCGCCGTCCAGGTGAGCACCGCGTAGCCATGGTCGGCGAGCAGCGTGGCGTCGTCAGCCACGTCGTCCTTCGTACCCCCGAAGCCGTGTGCCAGCAGCACCGCGGCGACCGGGTGGGCCGCGGACGCCGCCTTCGGCAGGAACAGCGTGGTGTCCAGGCTGATGTCGGTCGTCCCCGCCGGCCCGGTCGCCACCGTGACCAACTGGTCGAATGTCCGGTAGCTCGCCGGTTTCGGCGTCACCGCCCACCCGACCACCGCGACCAGGACGACCAGCGCCAGGCCACCGAACAGAAGCCGGCGCCGGGTCACGCGGGGCTGCGGCAGGGCGCGGCGCAGGCGGGTGGACAGCGAGGATGACATGCCGCCACGGTACGTCGGCCGGGGCGCGGACCGGCGCCGGTCCTCAGGACCCGCTCAGGTCCGGCCACGGTGGCGTGGCCGGACCTGTACCGAGCGGGCCGGTCAGCGGCCGCGGGCGCGTTGCCGGGTGGCCCGTAACCGGCGCAGCCGCTTGACGAGCACCGGGTCGTACTCCAGCGCGGCGGGGTCGTCCAGCAGCGTGTTGAGCATCTGGTAGTACCGGGTGGAGGAGACCCCGAACAGGTCGCGGATGCCCTGTTCCTTGGAGCCGGCGTGTTTCCACCACTGGCGCTCGAACGCCAGCATCTGTCGTTGGGTTTCGTTCAGTCCGTCATCGACGACGAGTTCGCGGTCTTCGACCTGAGGACGGACACCGGCGTCTGAGTCGACCTCGTCATCTACGACGATTTCAAGGTCGTCTACGTCCACTGTGTCCATACCGGCCGAGCCTAATCGAGGCGACCGACATCGACCTCCCGCGGCCGGTCAGACCCGGACCACCGTGATTCCCGCATGCTGAAAAGCGATGACGGTTTCGTCGGTCGCGCCCGCGTCGGTGACCAGCGTGTGTACCCGCTCGATCGGGCAGATCCGGGCGAATGCGTGCTGGCCCAACTTGGAGCTGTCAGCGATAATCACGACTTTCCGGGCGCGGGCCACCATCAGGTTGTTCATCGCGGCCTCGCCCTCGTGGTGTGCGGCCGCGCCGAGTGTGACGTCGATCGCATCCACGCCCAGCAATGCGACGTCCAGCGTCACCTCGCGCAGGATGCCGCCGGCGAGCGGCCCGACCAGCTCGAAGGACTGCGGGCGGACCACCCCACCGGTCACCACGATCTTCATCCGCGACCGGACCAGCAGCTCGTTGGCGATGTTCAGCGCGTTGGTGACGACGGTGAGCTGCGTGCCGTCCGGGGTGCTGCCCAGGTCCGGGCGGACCGCGAGAGCCCGGGCCACCTCGGTCGTCGTGGTACCCCCGTTGAGCCCGACCACCATGCCCGGCGCGACGAGCGCGGCGGCGGCCGTGCCGATCCGCTGCTTCTCGGCCGAGTGCTTGGCCGTCTTGTACCGCAACGGCAGGTCGTACGACACCCCGTTGGCGACCGCGCCGCCCCGGGTACGCGTGATCATCTGTTGCTGGGCGAGCTGGTCGAAGTCGCGGCGGATGGTGGCCTGCGACACGTTGAGCTTCTCGGCCGCGTCCTCTACGGTGACCCGACCGCTGTCGGTGAGCAGCTCGAGAAGCGCGTTCCACCGCGCGTACCGGTCCACCGGGCCTCCGTTTCCGTGAACGTTGTGTGCACAATCATGCTCGAAAGACCCGCTCATAGTCGAGCCAGGTGCGCGAAATTGCGCGATCGCGTGCCGACCGCCGGTCCAGGCACCGCGGGCGGCCGGGCCGGCCGCCGATGATCGCCGGCCCTGGCGCCGGCCCCTTCCCGCCCTGCACAATGAGCCGATTGCGCGCAAATAACCAAAGGGGTGCCCGTGTCGTACGTCGACGAGGAGATCGCCAGCCAGCCGGCGTGCTGGGCGCGCGCGATCGACCTCGCCGCCCGGTGCGCGGGCAGACTGCCGGAGCGGGGCGAGCGGGTGGCCGTCATCGGGTGCGGCACGTCGTGGTTCATGGCGATGGCGTACGCGCAGCTCCGCGAGGGCTCCGGACAGGGTGAGACGGATGCGTACGCCGCTTCGGAGTTCCCCGCCGGGCGTCGCTACGACCGCGTGGTCGCGATCACCCGCTCCGGTACCACGAGCGAGGTGCTGTCGGCGCTGGCCGCCACGGACGCCCGTACCACCGTGGTTCTCGGCGACCCGGACACGCCCGCGCACGGGCTGGCCGACGACGCCGTACCGCTCCCGTTCGCCGACGAGCACTCGGTCGTACAGACCCGGTTCGCCACCAGCGCACTGATCCTGCTCCGCGCGCACCTCGGCGAGGACCTCGCCACCACGGTCGGCGACGCGGCCGAGGCGGTCCGGGCGCCGTTGCCGCTGCACCCGGACAGCACCGAGCAGGTGACCTTCCTCGGGCGCGGCTGGACGGTCGGGCTCGCCCACGAGGGAGCGCTCAAGTGCCGGGAGGCGGCGGCGTTGTGGACCGAGGCGTACCCGGCGATGGAGTACCGGCACGGGCCCATCGCCATCGGCGCGCCCGACCGGGCGGTATGGGCCTTCGGCGAGGTACCGGACGGGCTGTCCGACGAGGTCGCCGCGACCGGAGCCACCTTCGTCCACAGTGGACAGTGGGATCCGCTGGCCGATCTCGTGGTGGCGCAACGGTTCGCCGCCGCCGTCGCCGCGGTACGGGGACTGGACCCCGACCGGCCCCGGCACCTGACCCGCTCGGTGATCCTGTCATGAGCGTCATCGCCCTGGATGTCGGTGGGACCGGGATCAAGTGTGGCCTGGTCTCCCCGTCGGGGGAGATCGCGTACACCGAGCGGCACCCCACGGGCGCCAGCCGGGGACCGGAGGCGGTGGTACAGACCATCCTCGACGTCGCGGCCGGGCTCGCCGACACCGCATCGCAGCTCGGCGAGAAGGCCAGCGCGGTCGGTGTCGTGGTACCCGGGATCGTCGACGAGGCGCACGGGATCGCGGTCTGGTCGGCGAACGTGGGCTTCCGGGACGTACCGCTGCGGGAGTTGCTGAGCGCCCGGCTCGGGGTACCGGCGGCACTCAGCCACGACGTACGGGCCGGTGGGGTCGCCGAGGCGCGGCTGGGCGCCGGACGCGGGTACCGGCACGTCCTGTTCCTCGCCATCGGTACCGGCATCGCCGGCGCGTACGTGGTCGACGGGACCGCCTTCGCCGGTGCGCACGGGGCGGCGGGCGAGGTCGGCCACGTCATCGTCCGGCCCGGCGGACCGGTCTGCGGGTGCGGGGCGCGCGGCTGCCTGGAGGCCGTCGCCTCGGCGGCCTCGATCGGCCGGGCGTACTCGTCGCGCGCGGGGGCAACGGTGTCGGCCGCCGAGGTGGCCACCCGGGCCGCCGCCGGCGAAGCGCTCGCGGTCGAGGTCTGGGCCGAGGCGGTCGACGCCCTCGCCGACGGGCTGCACACCGCCGTCACGCTGTACGACCCCGAGGTCGTCGTGGTCGGCGGCGGCCTGGCCGAGGCCGGGGACGGGCTGCTCGACCCGCTCGGTACGGCCCTGGACGGCAAGCTCACCTTCCAGCGCCGGCCCGTACTCGTCCGGGCCGCGCTCGGCGACGAGGCCGGGTGCCTGGGCGCCGGGCTGCTCGCGCTGTCGCTTTCGCAGGAGTCGGCGTGAACGTCACCGGGCGGGTGGTGACTCCCTCGGGCGTCATCGACGACGGCGTGGTATCCGTATCGGACGGCCGCATCACGTCGGTGTCCACGTCCGATACCGTCCACAGTGGACACTGGATCGTCCCGGGGTTCGTGGACATCCACGTACACGGTGGCGGCGGATACACCTTCACGACCGGCGACCCGGAACAGGCGCGCGGTGCGGCCGCGTTCCACCTCCGGCACGGTACGACCACGTTGCTGGCCAGCCTCGTCAGTTCCCCGTTCGAGTTGATGCTCGCGGCGACGAAGGCATACGCGCCACTGGTCGCCGAGGGCGTACTGGCCGGGGTGCACTTCGAGGGCCCGTACCTGTCGGGCGTCCGGTGCGGGGCGCAGAACCCGGCATACCTGCGGGACGCCTCCGTGGGGGAACTGGAGTCGCTGATC
>VAXX01000504.1 GCA_005885115.1 Actinomycetota bacterium
GACCATCCCCCGGGTCGGGTACGAGCCGCTACTCGGCCCGGCCGCCAGATCCCCCGCCGGCCAGTACGTGACGTCCCCGGACACCTCGTGCCCGAGCCAGGCGGCGAGATCGTCCTTCCAGTGCGCGTCCCGGAACGCGACCCCGGTCTCGTCCAGCAGGGTCAGCCGGGCGGCCCGGGACACCACGAGGTCGACCGGCAGCCCGGCGTCGAGCAGTCCGCGCAGGACGGCCGCCGCGTACGGGGTACCGGACGCCCCGGTCACCCCGACCACCCAGGGGGTACGCATACCGCTCAGCATCGCCCGGTCACGCCCTGAGCCCGAGGTGCCCGACGAGGTCGATGAGCGCGAAGACGAACAGGGCGATGCCGACGAACCCGTTGGCGGTGAAGAACGCCCGGTTGACCCGGGACAGGTCGTCGGGCTTGACGATGGCGTGCTCGTACGCGAACGCGCCGGCCGTCAGCAGCAGGCCGAGCCACCAGGCCGGTCCGAAGCCGACCAGGATCCCGTACCCGACGAACAGCGCGAAGGTCAGCACGTGCGCGCCGGTCGAGGCGTACAGCGCGAAGCGGACCCCGTACCGGGCCGGCACGCTGTGTACCCCGATCCGGCGGTCCACCTCGACGTCCTGGGTCGCGTAGATCAGGTCGAAGCCGCCGATCCACAGACCGACCGCCGCACCCAGTACCCACGCCGGGGCCGAGCCGCGGACCGTACCGGTGACGGCCAGCCAGGCGCCGACCGGACCGACCATCTGGGCCAGGGCGAGGATCGCGTGCGGCCAGTTGGTGAAGCGCTTGCCGTACGGGTAGACGACCAGCGGGAGTACGGCCAGCGGGGACAGCGCCAGGCACAGCGGGTTGAGCAACGCGGCGGCGCCGAGGAACACGGCCAGCGCGACGAGCGCGCCCAGCCAGGCGTTGCGCACCGACACCGCGCCGGTGACCAGCTCCCGGCCGGCGGTCCGATCGCCACCGTGACCAGCCCGAGCGTCGCGAAGTGCACGTGCCGGTCGCGCTGGGCCATCGCGGTCAGGGCGGCCAGGTACGCGAACGGCAGCGCGAAGACGCTGTGCTCCACCTTGACCAGGCTCAGGAAGGAGCGCGCCGGCGCGAGGACCGTCACAGCCCGTACTCCTTCCATCGTCTGTCCACCGTGGACACGACGTCGGGTGACATGACCGCCTCGGCCGGCCACCCCCGGCTGTATCCCTCGGTCGGCAGCTTGCGGGTCGCGTCCAGGCCCGCCTTGCCACCCCAGAACTGCTGGTACGAGGCGTGATCGAGATGATCGACCGGACCGGACGTGAGCAGCAGGTCGTGCGCGTAGTCCACGTTGCCGAAGGCGCGGAAGGCCACCTCGTGGTAGTCGTGCGGATCGCAGTCCTCGTCCACCACCACGATCAGCTTGGTCAGCGACAGCAGGTGCGCGCCCCAGATCGCGTTCATCACCTTCTGCGCGTGCTTGGGGTACCGCTTGGCGATCGACACGATCAGGCAGTTGTGGAAGACGCCGGGCTCCGGCAGGGCCATGTCCACGATGTCCGGGATCAGCATCCTGATCAGCGGGAGGAAGATCCGCTCGGTGGCGTACCCGATGCCGCCGTCCTCCTGGGGCGGCTTGGACGTGATGATCGAGTGGTACACCGGGTCGCGCTGGGCGGTCATCTTCGTGACGTGCAGGACCGGGAACGGTTCGACCGGCGTGTAGAAGCCGGTATGGGCGCCGACCGGCCCTTCCGGGTGGCGCTCGCCCGGCTCGACGTACCCCTCCAGGATCACCTGCGCGTGCGCCGGTACCTGCAGGGGCACGGTCAGGCATTCGACCATCTCGACCCGTTCCCCCCGGAGGAACCCGGCGAACAGGTACTCGTCGATGTCGGCGGGGAGCGGGGCGGTCGCGGCGTACGAGACGACCGGGTCGCAGCCGAACGCGATCGCCACCGGCAGCCGTTCGCCGCGCCGCTCGGCCACCGCGTGGTGCGCGGTCGAGTCCTTGTGGATCTGCCAGTGCATCCCCAGGGTGTCGTGGGAGTGCTGGTGCAGCCGGTACAGGCCGAGGTTGCGCTTGCCGGTCTCCGGGTGCCTGGTGTGGGTGAGCCCGAAGTTGTGGAAGATGCCACCGTCGCCCGGCCAGGTCCGCAGGCCCGGCAGCCGGTCCAGGTCGACGCTGTCGTAGACCACCTCCTGGCACGGGGCGGACTTCACCTGCTTCGGCGGTACCGACTTGAGCTGCATCAGCTTGCCGAGCCCGTCGCGGATACCGGCCCAGCCGACCGGCAGCTCGGGCCGGATCAGCTCGCCGATCCGGGCGCCGATCTCGTCGACGTCCTCCACCCCGAGCGCCATCGCCATCCGCCGATGGGTACCGAACAGGTTGATGGCGACCGGCATCTGTCCCCGGGTCGGCTTCTCGAACAGCAGCGCCGGCCCGCCGGCCCGCACGGTACGCGTGGTGATCTCGCTGATCTCCAGGGTCGGATCCACCGGTACCGGCACCCGGCGCAACTCCCCGGCCCGCTCCAGGGCGGCGAGGAAGTCCTTGAGATCCGGGTACGGGAAACCGCGCGCCATGGCGCCCAGTCTCTCAGGTGATCGACCGGTCCGGCTCGGCGGCGTCGGACGCCGCGCACGACCCGGGCCGGTCGGGCGTCACCAGTGCCGGCCTGCGCAGTTGTAGCCGGCGTGAGGCTACGCATCGCGCGCCGACTGTCAGTCCAGGCGCTGCGGGCGCCCGGGCAGGGCGCCGATCGGCCCGCCGTGCGCCGACTGTCAGTCCATGCCCTATCGGCGCCCGGGCAGGGTGCCGATCGGGCATGGACGCGGATCAGGGTGGCGGTCGCCCTGGGGCTGTTGCCCATCGTGCTCGGCTCCGGCGCGACGCCCAGCGGAGAGCTGTCCGGCCCCCCGGTGCCCCAGCCCGGGTACCATCACCTGGGCGCGACCACCGACGGCGGGTGGTCGGGCGTACTCGGTCGGCTGACCGTCGACGACCCCGGGGTCCGCGCCGGTACGTTCGACTTCGTGGCCACCCGCTTCATGGCCAAGGCGAGCACCGCGACCGGGGTGAAGTGGCTGGAGGCCGGCTGGGCGGAGACCGGCTGGTCCGGCGACGGGGCGCAGCGGATCTACACGTTCGACACCAACACCGGCAAGTGGACCTTCTACGACCAGTACCCGGTCAAGCCCGGCGACCAGGTGTGGATCGAGATCGCGGCGGCCGCCCCCGGCCCGGACCCGACCTGGAACGCCTGGCTGTGGTGGCACGACGCCTGGCACCTGCTGACCTCCCAGCAGCTACCGATCAGCGAGCACGCCACGATCGAGGAGTACGTCGAGGTCTACGTGGATCCGCTGCACGGCGGGTCGATCGACGTACCGGCGGTCCAGGTGGACAACGTGTCGCTCAAGCCGGAGCCGCGGGCGCCGCCGACCCCGTGGACCGGCGACGTGCCCACCTCGCCCGGCGCCGGGGCGGACGGGTACTNNNTCATGGATACGGTTTCCGCGGGTACCCGCGTGTACCAGCACCTCAAGACCGCCATCCTCGAACGTATCCACGCCGAGGGCGCCCTGCTGTCCGAAGCCGAGATCGCCGCGGCGGTCGGCGTCTCCCGTACCCCGGTCCGGGAGGCCCTGCTCCGGCTGGAGTCCGAGGGCCTGGTCACCCTGTACCCCAAGCGCGGCGTCCTCGTCCTGCCGGTCTCGGCCCGGGAGATCGAGGACGTGATCGACGCCCGGCGGCTGGTGGAGGTACACGCGGCCGGGCGGGCCTGGCAACGCCGTAGGCACCTGGCCGGCGAGCTGGCGCCGCTGGTGGACCAGATGCGGGCCGCGCGGGACGCCGGGGACGCGGTCGCGTTGATGACCGCCGACCGGTGCTTCCACGCGGCCGTGGTCACCGCCGGGGACAACCGCATCCTCGCCGACCTGTACCAGCGCCTGCGCGACCGGCAGATGCGGATGGGGATCGCCGCGATGCGGGTCGAGCCGCAGCGGATGGACCGGGCGGTGGCCGACCACAGCGAACTGCTCGACGCGCTGCGCGGGGACGACCCGGCGCGCTGGACGGCACTGGTGGACCACCACATCGACACCGTGGCGAGCCACCTGCGATGAGTCGCCGCGCGCTGCTCATCTGGGGGGTCGGGGTCTTCGCGTACCTCGTCGCCGTATTCCACCGGACCTCGCTCGGCGTGGCCGGGGTGGCCGCGGCGCACCGGTTCGGGATCAGCGCCTCGGTGCTGGCCACCCTCTCGGTCGCCCAACTCGTCGTGTACGCCGCGATGCAGATCCCGGTCGGCGTGCTGCTGGACCGGTTCGGGTCACGCCGGTTGCTGGTCGCCGGCTCCGCGCTGATGGCCGCCGGTCAACTCACCTTCGCCCTGGCCACCCGGGTGGACCTGGCGATCCTGGCCCGGCTGCTGCTCGGCGCGGGCGACGCGATGATGTTCATCAGCGTGCTGCGGCTGGTCGCGGTCTGGCTGCCGGCCCGGCGCAATCCGGTGGTCCTCCAGCTCACCGGGGTACTCGGGCAACTCGGCTCGCTGGCCTCGGCGGTACCGGTCGTCGTGCTGCTGCGCGACGCGGGCTGGACGGTGACGTACCTGAGCGCGGCGGCCCTCGGGCTGGTCGCGGTCGGGCTGGTCGCGGCGGCGGTACGGGACGCCCCACCCGGTACCGTCCGGCCCGCGGTCGCGCCGGTGTCTCCGCTGCGCACGGTACGGCTGGCCTGGGCGGCACCCGGTACCCGGTTGGGGCTGTGGACGCACTTCGTCACCCAGTTCTCCGGCTTCGTGTTCGCCGTCCTGTGGGGGTACCCGTTCCTGGTCGACGGGGAGGGACTGGCACCCGGTACCGCCGCCCTCCTGCTGTCCCTGCTCAACGTGGTGATCCTCGGCAGCGGGCCGCTGCTGGGACAGTTCGTCGCCCGGTGGCCGTACCACCGCTCGATCTTCGCCCTGACCATCGCCGGCGCCACCGCCGCGGTCTGGACCACCGTGCTGCTCTGGCCCGGACGCGCCCCGCTGTGGCTGCTCGGCACGCTGGTCGCGGTCCTGGCGGTGAACGGCCCCGGCTCGATGATCGGCTTCGACTTCGCCCGCAGCTTCAACCCGCGTGGGCGGCTGGGCAGCGCCTCTGGGATCGTCAACGTCGGCGGCTTCACCGCGTCGATCCTGCTGATCATCGGTATCGGCGTGGTGCTCGACCTGCTCAGCCCCACCGCGGCCGGGCACTACCCGCTGTCGGCGTACCGCTGGGCGTTCGCGCTCCAGTACCTGATCTGGGCGGTCGGCGCGGTCCAGGTGCTGCGGCTGCGCCTGGCCACCCGGCGCGGGCTGGACCCGCAGACGCTGGCCAGCCTGCGGCGCGGCGTCGTGCTGGTGCCGACGGACGGGGCCGCTCAGTCCCGCAACGACTCGGTGTAGGCCAGGCAGTCCTGGTACGTGGGCAGCCGGCCGTCCCGGCGGGCCTGCGCCAGCGACGGGGCGGCGCCGTCCCGGGCGGACAGCACCGGGGCCTCGGCGGGCCAGTCGATACCCAGCTCGGGGTCGAGTGGGTGGACCGTGCCCTCGGCGACCGGGTCGTACGGCTGGGAGCACACGTACGCCAGGGTCGCGTCGTCGGTCAGCGCACAGAATCCGTGCCCGAGCCCCTCGGCGATGTACACCGCGCGCCGGTCCACGTCGTCCAGGCGGACCGTGTCGTACTGGCCGAAGGTGGGCGAGCCGACCCGGACGTCGACGATCACGTCGAGCAGGGCACCCCGTACGCAGGTGACGTACTTGGCCTGGCTGGGCGGGACGTTGATGTAGTGGATGCCCCGGACCACCCCCCGCGCGGATACCGAGATGTTCGCCTGGGCGACGGCCATCGGGTGCCCGACGTGCTCGGCGAGCAGGTCGGCCCGGTACCACTCCAGGAACAGCCCGCGCTGGTCGCCGTGCTGGGTCGGCGTGATCTCGAAGGCGCCGGTCATGGTCAGCGGCCTGATCTTCACCCGCGGTGCTCCTGTCCGGGCAGCCGACCGCTGGGCGAGGTCAGCAGGTTGACGAGGTAACTGCCGTACCCGCTCTTGAGCAGCGGCTCGGCCAGGGACTTGAGCCGGTCGTCGTCGATGAACCCGGCGCGCCAGGCGGCCTCCTCGATGCAGCCGATCTTCAGGCCCTGGCGTTCCTCGATCACCCGGACGAACTCGGCGGCCTGGACGAGCGAGGAGAAGGTACCGGTGTCCAGCCAGGCGGTACCCCGGTCGAGGACGGTCACGTTCAGCTCGCCGGCCCGCCGGTACTCCTCGTTGACCGCGGTGATCTCCAACTCGCCGCGGGCGCTCGGGGTGAGCTTCCCGGCGATGTCGACCACCCGGTTGTCGTAGAAGTACAGCCCGGGTACCACGTACGTGGACTTCGGCCGGGCCGGCTTCTCCTCGATCGACAGGACCGTACCGTCGTCGTCGAACTCCATGTTGTCGCCCAGGATCAGCGCGACCGACTGGTCGCCGATGAACTCGGCGCCGATCGTGAACGCCTGGGCGATCCCGGCCGGCTGCGGCTGGACCGCGTAGCCGATCGCCAGCCCGAGCTGGGTACCGTCGCCGAGCAGTCGCTGGAACGGCGCCTGGTCCTCCGGCGTGGTGATCACCAGGATCTCCCGGATCCCGGCGCTGATCAGGGTGGCCAGCGGGTAGTAGATCATCGGCTTGTCGAAGACCGGCATGAGCTGCTTGGAGACCGCCCGGGTGATCGGCCACAACCGCGAGCCGGTCCCACCGGCCAGGAGGATGCCACGCACCCTGGCAGCCTAGCGGGTGGCAGGCTGGTCACCGTGACGCACTACACTGCGTCATTCGTGGACATCCTCGTCACCGGCGGTGCCGGCTTCATCGGGTCGAACTACGTCCGGGGGGTGCTGTCGGGCCGGTACCCGGAGGTCGCCGACGCCCGGGTCACCGTGCTGGACAAGCTCACGTACTCGGGCAACCTGGAGAACCTGCGGACGGTACGTGACGATCCTCGGTTCCGGTTCGTCCAGGGCGACATCGGCGACGCTGCGCTGCTGGCCGAGCTGGTACCGGGGCACCGGGCGATCGTCCACTTCGCGGCCGAGTCGCACGTGGACCGGTCGATCCTCGGCGCCGCGCCGTTCGTCACCGCCAACGTGCTGGGTACCCAGTTGCTGCTGGACGCCGCCCGGGCCGCCGGGGTGGACCGGTTCGTGCACGTGTCGACCGACGAGGTGTACGGGTCGATCGACGAGGGCGCCTGGACCGAGGACTGGCCGCTGCGCCCGAACTCGCCGTACGCCGCGTCCAAGGCGGGCTCGGACCTGATGGCGCTGGCCGCACACCGGACACACGGGATGGACGTGGTGGTCACCCGCTGCTCCAACAACTACGGCCCGTACCAGTTCCCGGAGAAGGTCATCCCGCTGTTCGTCACCAACCTGCTGGACGGGCGGAAGGTGCCGCTCTACGGCGACGGCGGCAACGTGCGCGACTGGCTGCACGTCGACGACCACTGCCGGGGCGTACAACTGGCGCTGGAGAAGGGCCGCGCCGGCGAGGTGTACCACATCGGCGGCGGCACCGAGCTGACCAACCGCGAGCTGACCGGGCGGTTGCTCGCCGCCTGCGGCAAGGACTGGGAGAGCGTCGAGCCGGTCGCCGACCGCAAGGGCCACGACCGCCGCTACGCGCTGGACATCACCAAAATCCAGCACGAGCTGGGGTACGTCCCGCAGGTGGACCTGGACTCGGGCCTGGCCGCGACGGTCCGCTGGTACGCCGGGAACCGGGACTGGTGGGAGCCGTTGAAGGCCCGCGCCGCCCTGGCCGGCTGATGCGCTGGCTGGTCACCGGCGCCGCCGGGATGCTCGGCCGGGACGTGTGTACCGTCCTGGCGCAGGCCGGCGAGCACGCGGTCACCGCGGCCACCCGGGCCGACCTGGACCTGCTCGACCCCGACGCGGTACGGGCCGCGGTCGCCGGGCACGACGTGGTGGTCAACACGGCGGCGTGGACGGACGTGGACGGCGCCGAAGCCGACGAGCCGGCGGCCACCGCCGTCAACGGGTCCGCGGTCGCCGACCTGGCCAGCGCCTGTGCCAGAACCGGTGCGTACCTGTTCCACCTGTCCACCGACTACGTGTTCGCGGGCGACGCCACCAGCCCGTACCCGGAGGACGCGCCGACCGCGCCGGTCAACGCGTACGGGCGGAGCAAGCTCGTCGGCGAGCGGGCCGTCCTCGCGCAGCTCCCCGACCGCGGGTACGTGCTGCGGACCGCGTGGCTCTACAGCCCGTACGGGCGCAACTTCGTGACCACGATGCTCCGGCTGGCCCGGGAGCGGGACACCGTCGACGTGGTGGCCGACCAGGCCGGGCAGCCCACCTGGTCGTACGCCCTGGCGGCGCAACTGGTCGCCCTGGCCGGTGCCGCCGTCGCCGGGCACGGACCGCCCGGCGTGTACCACGCCACCGCGTCCGGCCAGACCACCTGGTACGGCCTGGCCCGAGCGGTCTTCCAGGAGGCCGGACTGGACCCCGACCGGGTACGCCCGACGACCTCCGACCGGTTCCCCCGCCCCGCCCCGCGCCCCGGGTACAGCGTCCTCGGGCACGGCCGCTGGGCGGCGGCGGGGATTCCCGCCCTGCCGGACTGGCGTGGCATGCTGTCCCAGGCATTGTCCACGCCAGGCACCGCCGCCGGCACCACCGCGGGCGCCGGCGGTTCCCCGTCCCCCGGGCGCCGCGAGTAGTCAGGAGAGCAGCGTGAAGCTCACCGTCCTCACCGCGGTGACCGGCCTGGTCCTGCTGCTGATCATCTTCGAGCTGGTCCGCCGCCGCCAGCTCCGGGAGAAGTACGCCGTGCTGTGGGGGGCGGTGGGCATCGTGGTGCTCCCGCTGGGCTTCTTCCCCCGGCTGCTGGACACCGTCTCCCATCTGGTCGGCGTGGTGTCCGGGGTGAGCCTGGTGCTCTTTCTCGGACCCTGGCCGAGGATCCCGCGCTGCTGCGCACCGAGGTCCGAAACCTTCCGCCTGCTGATCCAGCCCAAGTGCTGGCTCACGAAAAGAGTCAGGTGGCCGATGATCAACGGTAAGCGGGTCCTGATCGTCATCCCGGCGTGGAACGAGGAAGCTTCCGTCGGGCACACCGTTGGCGAGGTCTGTGGCGAGCTGCCGGACGTGGACGTCCTCGTGGTCGACGACGGGTCCGGCGACCGGACCTGCGAGGTGGCCCGGGAGGCGGGCGCGATCATCGCCCGGCTGCCGTACAACCTCGGCGTGGGCGGGGCGATGCGGCTGGGCTACCGGTACGGGTACGAGCACGGGTACGACGTGGTGATCCAGGTCGACGCGGACGGGCAGCACGACCCCCGGTACGTACCGAAGCTGGTCGACGCGCTGGACGAGGCCGACTTCGTGATCGGGGCCCGGTTCGCCGGCGAGGGCGACTACCGGGTACGCGGTCCGCGCCGGTGGGCGATGACCGTGCTCTCGGCGGTGCTGTCCCGGATGGCCGGCACCCGGCTGTCCGACACGACCTCCGGGTTCCGGGCCGCGAACCGACGCACCGTCGAGCTGTTCGCCCGGTGGTACCCGGTCGAGTACCTCGGCGACACCATCGAGGTCCTGGTCCGGCTGCTGCGCAGCAGGTACGTCGTCCGGCAGGTACCGGTGACGATGCGGCCCCGGCGCGCCGGCATCCCGAGCCACTCGCCGATCAAGTCGACCCTGTACCTGGCCCGGGCGCTGGTGATCCTGGTGCTGTCGATGGTCCGCCGGTGAGGCGTCTGCTCGCGGTACTGCCGCCGGGCACCCTGGCGGTCGGCGCCGGTCTGGTCGTGCTGGGCGCCGCGTCGTACGTACAGCTCGCCGTCGCCGGGCACGCGCTGTCCCACCAGAGGTACGACGCGCTGTCCGTACTCTGGGCGATCGTCTTCTCGCTCGGCTTCGGCCTGTTCTTCCCGATCGAGCAGGAGGTCACCCGGCTCATCGCGGCGCGCCGGGTGACCGGGGACGGCTCGACACCGGTGTTCCGGCGCGGCATGGTCCTGTCCGGCGTCCTGCTCGCCGCCGTGTGCGTGCTGCTCGCCGTCGGTACCCCGTGGATCGGTGACGTGCTGTTCGGCGGCGACCGCCGGCTGGTGCTGGTCCTGGCCGGCGGGTTCGTGGCGGTGGCGCTGTGCTACCCGACCCGGGGCGTGCTCGCCGGCACCCGGCGGTTCGGCGGGTACGGCGTCCAGCTCGGTACCGACGGCGGGCTGCGGATCCTGCTCACGGCGCTGCTGGGCGTGCTCGGCGTACACGCGACCTGGGCGTACGGGCTGATCCTCACGGTCGCGCCGCTGATCTCGGTGGCGATCACCACCCCGGCGGTCCTCGCCGGCCTGTCCGCCGGCACCGCGCTGGCCTGGTCGGTCCTCCGGCGCGGCATCGGCCCACTGCTGGTGTCCACGCTGCTCGCCCAGCTCGTGGTCAACATCGCGGTCATCAACGTCAAGCTGCTCGCCCCGCACGCGGTCGCGCTGGCCGGTGGGCTGCTCTCCGCGCTGGTACTGGTCCGGATCCCGCTGTTCGTGTTCGCCTCGCTCCAGGCGTCCCTGCTGCCCGGGCTCGCCGGGGCGGCCAGCGCCGGGGACCGGCCCGGCTTCCGGCGGCTGCTGCTGCGCGGGTGCGCCATCGTGACCGTCCTCGCGGTGCTGGGCGCCGTCGTCGCCGTACCGCTGGGTCCGTGGCTGTTGCGGGTGTTCTTCGCGGTCGGCGGCGTGGTCGGCAGCGGGGACTTCGCGATCCTGGCCGCCGGCACCGGCGCGTACCTGCTCGCCCAGGTGCTCGGCCAGGGGGCGATCGCCCTCGGGCACCACCGCGACCAGACCCTGGCCTGGCTCGCCGGCACCACGGCGCTGGTCGCGATCACCCTGATGCCGGGCGACGTCCGGCTGCGCGTCGAGGCCGGCTACGCCGTCGGCTCCGCCGTGGTCGCGCTGATCCTGGCGCTCGCGGTGGCCCGGCGGTCGCTTCCGCCGGAGGGTACGCTCCCCCCGCCGGCCACCGCCCTGGCCGCCATCGGAGGTGTGGAGTGAACCCGCGCGTCACCGCCGTGATGCTCGCCTACGGGGCCGAGCCGTGGCTGGAGACGGCGGTCCGGGCGCTGCTCGCCTCGACCGGGGTCGAGCTGGACGTGGTCCTGGTCGACAACGGCTGCACCGGCGACGGGGTCGCGCAGGTCAAGGGCCTGCCAGGGGTACGCGTACTGAGCCCCGACCACAACACCGGCTACTCCGGTGGCTGTGACCTGGGCGCCGCCGAGGCCACCGGGGACTGGCTCGCCTTCGTCAACTCGGACGCGATCGTCGCGCCGCAGGCGCTGCGCCGGCTGGTCGACGTGGCCGCGGAACCGGGCGTCGGGCTGGCCCAGGGCTCGATCCGGCTCGGCGAGGACCCCGAGCTGATCAACACGTCCGGCAACCCGTTGCACTACACGGGGCTGTGCTGGACCGGCGGGTACCGGGAGCCGGCCACCGCGCACGCCCAACGGCGGCAGGTCACCTCCGGCAGCGGCTGCTGCTTCGTCATCTCGGCGGCGCTGTGGCGCGAGCTCGGCGGCTTCCCCGCGGAGTACTTCGCCTACCACGAGGACACCGAACTGTCGCTGCGGCTGTGGCAGCGGGGCCGGACGGTGGAGTACGTCCCCGACGCGGTGGTCGTACACCACTACGAGTTCACCCGTACCCCGATCAAGTCGTACCTGCTGGAACGCAACCGGATCGTCCTGCTGCTCACCACGTACCAATGGAGGTCTCTGGTCGTCCTCGCCCCGATGCTGCTGGTCACCGAGGCGGCGATGCTGGCCGCGGCGCTGGCCGGCGGCTGGGCCGGCGCGAAGCTGCGCGGGTGGGCGTGGATCTGGCGCAACCGGCGCTGGATCCGGGCCCGGCGCTGGCAACTGCAAACCGAGCGGACCGTCCCGGACCGGGCGCTGGCCGACCGGCTGGTCTCCCGCTTCACCGCCGCGAACGTGGCGGCGCCGCCCGGCATCGGGGTGTTCAACCTGATCAGCGCCGGGTACTGGCGGCTGGCCCGGCCGCTGCTGTGACGCGGTACGTCGTCGTCGGCGGTGGGATCGTCGGGCTCGCCACCGCGTACCAGCTCGTCCGGGAGTACCCGGACGCGACCGTCACCGTGGTCGAGAAGGAGCGCACCTGGGGCGCCCACCAGACCGGCCACAACTCGGGCGTGATCCACGCCGGCGTGTACTACCCACCGGGCAGTCTCAAGGCCCGGCTGTGCAAGGCCGGCAGCCGCTCGATGGTCGAGTTCTGCACCGAGCACGGCATCGCGGTGGACGTGTGCGGGAAGCTGATCGTCGCGACCGACCCGGCCGAGGTACCCCGGCTGCACGCCCTGTACGAGCGGTCGATGGCCAACGACCTGCCGGTCCGGCTGCTGGACCCGGCGCAGGCCAAGGAGTACGAGCCGGCGGTGGCCTGCGTGGCCGCCCTGCACGTGGCCTCGACCGGGATCGTCGACTTCGGTGCCGTGTGCGTACGCCTGGCCGAGCTGCTCGCCTCGGCCGGTGCCCGGCTGCACCTGGGTTCGGCGGTGACCGGGATCCGGCCGGACCGGGTGACCACCACGCACGGCGAGATCCCCGCCGACGTACTGGTCAACTGTGCCGGGCTGCACGCCGACCGGGTGGCCCGGCTCGCCGGCGTGGTACCACCGGTGCGGATCGTGCCGTTCCGGGGCGAGTACTACGAGCTGCGCCCGGACCGGCGGGACCTGGTCCGCGGGCTGATCTACCCGGTACCCGACCCGCAGTTCCCGTTCCTGGGCGTACACCTGACCCGGATGATCGACGGGAGCGTCCACGCGGGGCCGAACGCCGTCCTCGCGCTGGCCCGCGAGGGGTACCGGTGGGGCGCGATCCGCCCCCGGGACGTCCTGGACGCCGCCACGTACCCGGGGCTGTGGCGGCTGGGCCGCCGGCACTGGCGGTACGGGCTGGGCGAGGTACGCCGGTCGCTGTCCAAGCGCCGGTTCACCGCCAGCCTCGCCCGGCTGGTCCCGGCCCTGACCATGGACGATCTCCAACCGGCCGGAGCCGGGGTGCGCGCGCAGGCGATCCGCCCCGACGGCGGGCTCGTCGACGACTTCCTGATCGTGCGACGGGACCGGCAGGTGCACGTACTCAACGCGCCCTCACCGGCGGCGACCAGCTCCCTGGAGATCGCCCGGCACATCGTGGCGACCCTGCGGAACTAGCGCCTACTTCACCCCGGCGTAGGAGTGCAGGCCGGAGATGACCAGGTTGACCCCGAACAGGTTGACCATCATCGCCGCCCAGCCGAGCACCGCGATCCAGGTGGCGACGGTGCGCTTGACGCTGGGGGTGGCGCGGGCGTGCAGGTACCCGGCGTAGATCACCCAGGCGATGAAGGACCAGGTCTCCTTCGGATCCCAGCCCCAGTACCGGCCCCACGCCGCCTCGGCCCAGATCGCCCCGCAGATCACCGCGAAGGTCCAGATCGGGAAGGCGAACGCGTGCACCCGGAAGGTGGTCCGCTCCAGGCCGTCGGCCGGGGGCAGCCGGTCCCCGAGGGAGTACGGGAAGGACCGCTTCCCCTCGTCGTACCCGGTCCGGATCAGGGTCATCGCGGCGGCGACGAAGCCGACCAGGAAGGTACCGGAGGCGGTGATCGCGGCCGTGACGTGGATCTTCAACCAGTACGAGTTGAGCGCCGGCTGGAGTGGCGCGATCCTGGTGTACAGCAGCATCCCGTCGATACCCAGTAGCAGCACCAGGACCAGCGTGACGAACAGCCCGAGCGGGCGCAGGCCCGGACGGCGGGTCAGCAGGATCAGCCAGCCGGTCGCGCCGACCAGGCAGACCGCCATGACGAACTCGTACATGTTGCCCCAGGGCACCCGGTGCGCGGCGAGCCCGCGGGTGACCAGGGCGGCCAGGTGCAGCGCCCAGGCCAGGCCGGTCGCGGCGTACGCGACCCGGCCGGCGAGGTGGGCGAGCCCGGGATCGGCGGCCGGCACCGTGTCGGTCTCCACGACCGGTGGGCCACCGGCGCCGACAAGTTCCCGCTCGGCGACCCGGGACACCACGCTCCGGCTGCCGAAGGCGTACTCGACGGCGTAGGCGAGCATCGCCAGGGCGTACCCGAGGATCGCGTACACCAGCAGGTTGTCGGACAGCGCTGCCATCACTCGAGCTCCTTCATGAGCGTGTCGAACTCGTCCTGGAAGCCGGCGTACTCGCTGCGCGCCAGCGCCCCGGCCGCGACCGGTCCGGCCGGCGGGATCCGGAACCACACCCGGCGCCGCTTGCCGGTCAGCGAGGTGACCAGCCCGAGTAGCAGGCACACCGCCCCGATCAGGACCACCCGTTCGCCCGGGTCGTAGCGTACCGTCACGGCGATCCACGGCCGGGTGCCGACGAACTGCACGGTCGTACCGTCGTCGAGCCGGGTCGACCCGCCCGGCTTGAGCCGGATCGGCTCGGTGCCCACCGGCTTCAACCGGCCGGTGTCGATCTGGTGCTGGTCCAGCGAGTAGACCGAGTGCGGGATACCGGCGTCCATCCCGAGGTCGCCCCGGTACGGGGTGAGCACCAGGACCGGGTTGCGCTCGGCCGGGAAGGTCGACAGCGGCGAGACGCCGTCGGAGGTGGGTACGTACACCCCCTGGAAGGCGACCTGCAGCTTGTCGAACGGGTCCCGGGGCCTGGTCGGGTCCACGTTGGCGTCGGGGAAGAACAGGACGCCCTGTCCGGTCCCGTTGCCGTCGAGGTTCATGAACGGCGCGACCGTGGTCTGGGTCACGCCGTACCGGTCGGTGTACCGCAGCACCGGCGCGTACCCGTGGCCGAGCAGGTAGATCCGGGCCCGGGCCAGCCGCAGCGGGTCGTTCACCTTGACGACCGCCGGCCGGGCCGCGCCGTCCCCGACCGTGTACGTGACCGCCGCCCGGAAGTCGGCCGGCTCCCCGGTGTCCAGGTACGTCGCCTGGAAGTCGTCCAGCGTCAGGCAGAACGGCTCCAGGTCGCCGGGCGCCACCCGGGCCCCGAGCCCGTAGTCGTCGTACTGCTGGCGGGTGTTGCAGAAGCCCTGGTCCCCGCCCCGGACGACGACCCGGTCGGCCCGGTAGCCGTACCACGAGCCGAAGGCGACCCCGAGCAGCAGCGCCAGCAGGGCGAAGTGGAACAGAAGATTCCCGGTCTCCTTCAGGTACCCATTCTCGGCACTGATCGTGAAACCCCCGCCGGGCTGCGGCCGCACCACGGTCCGGAACCGCCGCCCGCGCAGCGCCGCCCGCAGCCGCGCCGCGATGGCCGCCGGATCCCCGTCGAGCGCGAGGTTTTCCCGATGTGCGGGCAGCCGGTCCAGCCGGCTCGGAGCATCCGGGGGTACCCGCACCAGCGCGATGACCTGCCCGCGCAACCGGGGCACCAGGCAGCCCACCAGCGAGGTGAACAGCAGCAGGTAGATCGC
>VAXX01000505.1 GCA_005885115.1 Actinomycetota bacterium
CGCGGGTCAACTGGTCGGTGGTCGACTGCGCATCTGGGGAGCACAACCTGGAGACGGCGTACGTCGGGACGTTCACCGGGGCCGATGCCGCGTCGCCGGCCCCACCGGCCGACGACTCCCCCGCCCAGCGCGCCGCATACGCCACGTGCGTGGAGCAGGTGAGGGCGTACCTGGGCGGCGACTGGCGCCTCGCGTCGGTCTGGTTGACGCTTGTCCAACCGGCGGTAGGACAATGGCGCGTCGGCGCGCGCTGGTTCCGCTGCGACCTCGGGCATCTGGCCAATTCAGTGGAGCTGATCCAGGTGAACACCGGGAGCGTCAGGGACGGGCTGCGCGGCGCCAGATCGTTGGCCATCACCTGCCTGACCGCCGAGGAGATCTCGAACGGCACGATCAACCTCGCCGACGCACTGGACTGCGCCAAACCGCACCAGGCCGAGTTCGTGGGAATCTTCATCGCGCCGGACGGTGCGTATCCGGCCGCCGACAACGGCGCGGCCCTCGCCGATCCCGGCTGTATCAAGGCGGTCGGGCACTTCCTCGGCTTCGCCGATGCCGCGGACTGGAACAACCCAACAGTCGGGTACTGGCCGGGCGGCTTTGACAAGCAGCGTTGGGGGCTCGGCGACCGCTCCGAACGGTGCTATGCGTACGCGTACACGAAGAACAAGACGTTCGTGGGCAGCGTACGGGGGATTGGGAACTCGCCGGCCCGAAGCAGTTGAGGCCCAGCCAGCGGGGGGGCGTCAAGAACGCCCCAGCCATCCGGTTCACCGTCCGGCCGGGCACATAGATCACCTTCTGCCCGGCCAGCTGCAACACCCCCAGCAACAGTGCGGCGACCGCGCTCGTCAGGTCCACCGCCCACCGAACCCTCGACACCGCCAGAGACCGCTCGAGCGACCAGATCAGCGATCGCCTTCTGATCATTACTGACCTTCACCGACCACAACAGCCCGCCATCAGCATCAATGGCGGCCGCGTGATGCTTGACCTTGCCCGCGTCGACCCCGACCCACACGACGTCCGCTGCAACCACCGGCACGAACCCTTCACGTAGCTCAACCGTGAGACAACCCCACCGGCAGGTCCCTAAACGGCGACGACTCGCAGCAGATCTCAATCAGCGGACAGGGCGTCCAGAGCAACGAGGCGGCCACTCTGCTCAAGCCACCAACGGGGCACCCGACGAATCAGCCACACCCCGCCGCTCACGGCACTGGGCAACCCACCCAGCCCGAACGATCTTAGGAACCGACGAGTGGACCGAGCAACGCCGCTACATGGGCATCGAACTACTCACCAAGGCTCAACTCACCGTCGTCGATGGCGACACGCCCACCGACACCACCGAACCCGTCCCCCGCAGCGATCGCCGCATAGGATCAACTCGGATCCGCTCGGTGATCGTTTCTACACCACGAGCGTGGACGTGGCCCGCTCCTCGGCTGACGTGTCCAGCCACGCGATGGTCGACGTCATTGTCACCCGGGTCTCTTTCGGTACCGAGCCAGCATTGTTTCAGAGGAGTGCGACATCGGTGCACGGTTGGGTGTGGCCGTTGAAGGTGTCCCACGCCGCAGACACCGTTCGAGAGGTCACGTTGATCCCCGACGCGAACGCCCGAACGGACCGGCAGACGCCGGAAAGGCCGGCTGGAGTCGATCAGCGGGATGGTGCTCGTGTCCGATGGCGGTGCCCACGAGCATCAGGTGCTGGTCGGCGTGGTGACCCCTCCGTCGGCGGCGACGAAGTAGGTGGCCACCCGTAGGTCGGCGAGGCTGCCTCGGGTGCGCTGGTGCAGCGTCCGATAGGTGGGTACGTCGGGGAATGCCACCGCGATGTCGTAGGTGGGGTGTTGCTGTCGCATAAGCATCGCCTGCAGCATCGCCGCCGCGTACCAGTGCCGGGCCTGCACCGCCGGGTTGGTCGGCTTGACCTGTTCGGCTTTGCGCGGGTCGGCGTAGCTACGACTGGGGAACCCCTTCACCTCGATGGCCAGGGTGCGTGTGCCTCGACTGGCGAGGACGTCAATGCCCTGCTCGCGGCTGGCGGTGTCAGCAACGCGGTGAATGCGCCAGCCTTCGCCGGCGAGGTGGGCGACCAGGCGGGCTTGTACCGCGGCCTCGCTGTGATCATCTTCGCTGGACTCGGCGAGCGGCGGGGCCGGCCCGTCGTTACGGTCTGGGCCGATCGCTCGGGTAACCACCGGGGCGGCGATTGACCGCCGGCGTGCCTGGCCCCGGGTGAAGACGACCAGTTCGCCGGTCAGGTTCACCTCGTCGACGACGAACCCGGCCGCCTGCCAGGCCAGTGCCTGCGGCGAGCCTGCGGTGTTGCCCCACCATGGTCGGTAGCTGTGGGCTGACTCGGGCAACGAGCCGACGATCTTCTCCAGGTCGTGGAATGTCAGTCGCACCTCGTGGCGGTCAACGGGCATTTTCGCCAGGTACCAGCGCAGCGGATCGTACCGGCTCATGATCCGATCACTCCTCGGTTGACCGCCATGGTCAGCTCGACAGCACGAGCCGCCGCGTGGGCGGCCCGCGGCCTGACCGCCGAACGGATCGTCGCCCTGCCGGCCGACCACCCGCTCCGGCAGGACATCGAAGCGGACACCAACCGGCGCAGCGCCCCGCCGTACGAGACGCTGACACCCGACGAGCGGCTACGGCTCCTCGCCGGACTCGCCGCCCTGCCCTGATCCTGTCTCGCACCGATGCGTCAGCCAGGCAAAATCACCGCCCGGCTGATCGTCGTCTGGCATCATGTCGGCGGGTGCTCCTTCAGCCAGGCTGCCGCCCGGCGCGCTGATGCGCGAGACAGCCAGGCGTCGCCGTGGCGGTCAACCAGGCCTCGCCCGCGGCGGACTGCTGCTGTTGCAGCCTGGCCATCCGGTCCAGGACTTCGGGCCACAGCTCGGCGATCAGCGGATGGTTCGGCGGGTACGGGTCGAGCAGCACGAGCGCGTCGGCGGCGACGCCGGACCCGTGCAGCAGACCGGCCGCGACGTGACCGACCCAACCGCCGGACGAGTACCCGACGAGTACGAACGGTTCGCCGTCGGCGGCTCGTACCACCGCGTCGGCCTGTACGCGGGCCAGCGCTTCCTGGTCGGCCGCGAGCGGCTGCCCGGTCACGAAGCCGGGGTGCGGCAGCACGATGACGTCCCGTTGCCCGGGCAGGCCGGCGGCGAACTCGGCGAACTGGTGCGCGCCGGACGGCCCGACGAGCGAGGGCAGGCAGATGAGCTTCGCCAGCTTCGGGGTGCCCGTACCCCAGACGAGCTGGACGAGGTTCGGGGCGTTGTCGAACTCGGTGAACCGGGGCAGGAACGCGGCGAATGTGGTCAGCTGCCGCATGTACTCGTCGGCCCGGCCGGCCTGGTGCGCCTGCACGTACATGGCCCCGAGCAGGCCGGTTCCGGACGGTTCCGGCTCGGCGGGCGCGGGGGGGCCGGCGGGGGTACGGGTGAGGAGCCGCGCCAGGGCGGCCGGGGTCGGGTGCTCGAAGACGGCGCTGGCCGGCAGCCGCAGGCCGGTTGCCGCGTTGAGCCGGTTGCGCAGCTCGAGTCCGGTCAGCGAGTCGAGCCCGAGTTCCCGGAATGGTTGGTCCGGCCCGATGCCGTCGGGATCGGGATAGCCGAGCACGGCGGCGGTGTGCGCGAGTACGAGGTCCACGCCGCTGCCCGTACCGGCCGCCTGGCGTGGCGTCGGGCGGGTGTGCGCCCGGTACCGGGCGAGGTCCAGCTTGGCCGCGATGACGACCGGACGGTCGGCGGCGAGTGCCGCGTCCAGCAGCGCGAGTCCCTCCTCGTCGGTCATCGGGTCCAGGCCCAGCCGGGCCGCCCTGGCCCGGTCGGCCTCGCCGAGGTGGGCGCTCATGGCGCCGCGCGCCGCCCACGACCCGAACGCGACCGAGGTCGCTGGCAGGCCGTGGGCCCGCCGCGCGGTGGCCAGCTCGTCGAGGTACGCGTTGGCCGCCGCGTAGTTGGCCTGTCCCGGGCTGCCGAGGGTCGCGGCGACGGAGGAGAACAGCACGAACGCGGTCAGCCCGCTGGTCAGCTCGTGCAGGTGGCGCGCCCCGTCGACCTTGGGCCGCAGCACCCGCGCAAGCTGCTCAGGGCTCATCGACCCGACCACACCGTCATCGAGTACGCCGGCGGCGTGGACGACCGCGGTCACCGGATGCTCGGCGAGTACCGCCGCGAGCGCGTCGCGGTCGGCGACGTCACACCGCACGACCGTCACCTCCGCATCGAGCCCGGCCGGGATCGCGCCACCGGAGCGGCTGAGCAACACCAGTCGCCGCACCCCGTACCGCTGTATCAGGTGCCCGGCGACGAGGCGGCCCAACGCACCGGTACCTCCGGTGATCAGGACGGTGCTGTCCGGGCCGAACGGCACCGCGTCGCCGGTCGGTGTGGCGCGGACCAGCCGAGGTACCGACGCGACGCCCTCGCGCAGCACGATCTGCGGCTCGCCGGTGCTCACCAGCGCGCTCAGGTCGGCGGTGGGATCGTCGGTGTCGATCAGGACGAACCGGCCCGGATGCTCGGACTGCGCCGAGCGGATCAGGCCGCGTACCGGCGCGTGCTCAGGGTCGTCCCGGGTGCGGAACACCAGCGGCCGCGGGTCGTCGGCGGACAGCCACAACTGCACCTCGGCCAGGGCGGCCTGGACGTCCCCGGGCGTCGCGTACGCCGCGTCGGCACCGTCCTGGCCGACGGCGAGCGGGACGAGGTCGACCTGGTACAGCGATCCGCTGCCGCGCAGCCGGTCGGTCGGTACCGGGCGGCCGACCAGCGACTCCACCGACAGCACCGGGCGGCCGGTACGGTCGGCGACCTGTACCGACACGCCGTCGCCGGAGGGCGCGAGGCGGACCCGTACCGCTGTCGTGCCGGTGCGGTAGCGGCGTACCCCGGTCCAGGAGAACGGCAACGTCGCTTCGCCGGTACGACCCAGCCACGCGTGCAGGCAGGCGTCGAACAGTGCCGGGTGCACCCAGAAGGAGTCATCGTCGTGCGGCAGCTCGACGTCGGCGAACATCTCGTCGTCGCGCCGCCACATCGCCTGTACGCCACGGAACGCCGGCCCGTAGCCGTACCCCGCTTCGGCGAGCCGGGCGTAGTGTTCGTCCACCGGCACCTCGACCGCGCCGGGCGGCGGCCACGCCTCCGGCGCCCACGCACGAGGTGCCACCGGACCGAGGACGCCGGTGGCGTGCCGGGTCCAGGGCTCGTCGGCGGTACGGGCGTACACGGCGACCCGGTTTCCGGTCCGGACGACCTGGAGCCGTACCTCGCCCCGCTCGGGTAGCACCAGCGGCGTCTCGATGGCCAGTTCCTCGATCTGGTCACCGGTTCCGGTGACGATCTCGACGAATCCGGTACCCGGAAACAGGACCGTACCCGCGAAGGCGTGGTCGGCCAGCCACGGATGGGTACGCAGCGAAACCCGCCCGGTGCGGACGACCTCGTCGGTACCGGCGACCTCGACCGGGGTGTCCAGCAACCCGTGGCGGGCGGGTTCCAGCCAGTACCGCGACCGTTGGAAGGGGTACGTGGGCAGGTCGACCCGGCGACCGCGCAGGACCGTCGTCCAGTCCAGGTCGATGCCCTGTACGTACGCTTCGGCCAGCGATAGCAGCACCCGCCGCGGACCGCCCTCGTCGCGCAGCAGCGTACCCACGACGGCGGCGTCCCCGACGGTTTCCCGCAGTGCGCCCCGGAGCACGGGATGGGGTGCCACTTCGATGAACGCGCGGTGCCCGTCCGCGCGCAGGCGACGGGTGGCGCGCTCGAACAGCACCGGCTCGCGCATGTTGCGGTACCAGTAGGCGGCGTCGAGCCCGCCGGAGTCGATGCGTCCGCCGGTCACCGTGGAGTAGAACGGGATCCGCGACGGCTTCGGGGAGACCGGGGCGAGAGCCGGCATCAGTTGGTCGCGCAGCGCCTCGACCGCAGCGGTGTGGCTGGCGGTGTCGATGCCCGGGATCCGGCGGGCGGACGGGTACGCCGCCAACAGTTCGTCCACCGCGGCAGGGTCGCCGGCAACCGCGACGGATTCCGGCGCGTTGACCGCGGCGATGGTGAGCCGGTCGCCCCAGGGCGTGAGGTCGATCCGCTCGGCGGGCAGCGGTACGGAGGCCATCGCGCCCTGCCCGGCCAGGGTCAGCCAGGCCCGGCTGCGCAGGGCGACGATGCGCGCGGCGTCCCGCAGCGACAGGGCCCCGGCGACGTACGCGGCGGCGATCTCGCCCTGCGAGTGGCCGACCACCGCAGCGGGCTCGACGCCGTACGAACGCCACACCGCCGCCAGCGACACCATCATGGTGAACAGCACCGGCTGGATCCGGTCGACGCGCTCGTGCGGACCGTCCAGCGCGTCGAGCACCGACCAGTCCACGAACTCGGCCAGCGCGTCGGCACACTCCCACGCGCTGGCGCGGAAGGTCGCCGAGCTGGTCATCAGCTCCTTGGCCATGCCCGGCCACTGCGTACCCTGACCCGGGAAGACGAAGACCACCGGGCCGGGTTCCGCGACGCCAGGTTCCGCGACGCCCTGGACGAGGCCCGGGTGCAGGCCCCGCCCGGCGAGCGCGGCCAGACCGGCGTCGACGTCCTCGACGATCGCGGCGCGGTGGTGGAACCGGGTCCGCGCGGTCGCCAGGGTGTATGCGACGTCGGCCGGATCCGCGTCCACGCGGGCCAGGGCACGGGCCTGGTCCCGTAGCGCGGCGGGGCTTCTGGCGGACAACAGGTACACCGACGCACCGGCAGTGTCCACAGTAGACGGTCGGGCCGGCGCCTGCTCCAGGATCAGGTGGGCGTTGGTTCCGTTGATGGCGAAACCCGACACCGCGGCCCGGCGCGGTCGTCCGGTCGCCGGCCACGGCGCGGCCTCGACCAGCGGAGTGACCGTACCCGCCGACCAGTCCACCTCCGGGGTGGGCGCGTCGATGTGCAGGGTCCTCGGGGCCAGTCCGTGGCCGATCGCCATGACCATCTTGATGACGCCACCGACCCCGGCCGCGGCCACGGTGTGCCCGATGTTGGACTTGAGCGACCCGAGCAGCAGCGGATGCTCCCGGTCCGCGCCGTACGTCGCCTGGAGCGCCTGGGCCTCGATCGGATCGCCCAGCCGGGTACCGGTGCCGTGCGCCTCGACGACATCGACATCCCTGGCCGACAGCCGCGCGTTCGCCAGCGCCGCGCGGATCACCCGCTGCTGCGCCGGTCCGTTGGGGGCGGTCAGGCCGTTGCTCGCGCCGTCCTGGTTGACCGCCGAACCCCGGATCACCGCCAGTACCGGGTGGGCGTTGCGCTCGGCGTCGGACAGCCGCTCCAGTACCAGCATTCCGGCGCCCTCGCCCCAACCGGTGCCGTCGGCCGCCGAGGAGAACGCCTTGCAGCGCCCGTCCGGCGAGAGGACCCGCTGCCGGCTGAACTGTACGAAGGCCACCGGTGTCGACATGATCGTGACGCCGCCGGCCAGTGCCAGTGCGCACTCCCGGGTACGCAGCGACTGGCACGCCTGGTGGATGGCGACCAGCGACGCCGAACAGGCGGTGTCGACGCTGACCGCGGGTCCGTGCAGACCGAAGGTGTACGCGATCCGTCCGGAGACGACGCTCATCGCGGTACCGGTGGCCAGGTGCCCGTCGATGGCCGGATCGGCGGTGTCCGGTACCGCCATGAGGTAGTCCTGGCCGCTGACCCCCGCGTACACCCCGGTATCGCTGCCGCGCAGCGAGCGTGGGTCGATACCGGCCCGCTCCAGAGCCTCCCACGCGATCTCCAGCAGCAGTCGCTGCTGCGGGTCCATCGCGGCGGCCTCGCGCGGGGAGATGTCGAAGAACGCCGCGTCGAACCGGTCGGCGTCGTGGACGAACCCGCCGTGCTTGACGTAGCTGCCGCGCTGCGGGTCGTCCAGGGCGTCGAGGTCCCAGCCGCGGTTGGTGGGCAGCGCCGAGATGGCGTCCACGCCGTCGGCGACCAGCCGCCACAGGTCCTCCGGTGAGTCGACACCGCCCGGGTACCGGCAGCCCATGCCGACGATCGCGATGGGCTCGTGCGCGGCGGCCAGGATCTGGCTGTGGTCGCGGCGCAGCCGGTCGGCGTCCTTCAACGCCGTCCGGAGGGCCTCGACGAGCTTGCCGTTCGGTGTGGTCACCATCAGCTCCCGGAGCCGGCGTTGTCGAGAGCGAGTCGGATGAGGCTGTCGGCGTCCAGCTCGTCGATCGCCGCATCGTCGATCGCCGCGGACCCGCCGCCTGCTGTGACGGCCCCGGCCAGTTCGAGCAGGGTGTCGAGCAGTCCGGCATCGCGCAGCCGGGTCAGTGGAATGCCGGCCAGTGCCGCGCGCAGCCGGTCGTCCTCGGCCGCGTCGCCGCCGGTCGACGCGGGCTGCCCGTCGGCGCGGGTGAGGGCCAGCTCCCCGTCGAGCCGGGCGGCGAGCGCCGCGGGTGTCGGGTGGTCGAACAGCAGGGTGGTGGGTAGCCGCAGACCGGTCGCGTCGGCGAGGCGGTTGCGCAGCTCGATGGCGCCGAGGGAGTCCAGGCCCAGCGACCGGAAGGCACCGTCGGGCTCGATGGCCGTCGCCGAGGAGTGACCGAGAACCGTGGCGGTGTGTCGCAGTACGAGGTCCAGTGCTCCACGTTCCGGCGCGGGTACCGGGCTGTCCACCGGCGCGGGACGGGTGGAGCGCCGCATGGGTACCAGCACCGCCCGGTCCAGGCACAGTGCGGTGTCGAACAGCACAAGACCGTCCGATGTGGACAGTGCGCGCATGCCGTCCGCCGCCCGGCGCCGCTGGTCGGCCGGCGACAGGCGGGCGCCCATCCCGGCGTCCCACCAGCCCCACGCCAGCGAGGTCGCGGGCCGGCCCTGGGCGCGCCGTACCCGGGCCAGGGCGTCGAGGTACGCGTTCGCGGCGCCGTAGTTGGCCTGGCCCGCCGAGCCGAGTACCCCGGCCGCCGAGGAGAACAGGACGAACGCGGTGAGCCCGTCGGACAGCTCGTGCAGGTTGAGGGCGCCGTCCACCTTCGGCCGTAGCACGGCCTCGACCTGCTCCGGGGTCAGCGTCTCGACGGTCCCGTCGTCCACCACGCCGGCCGCGTGGACGACGGCGGTGATGTCGTGCTCGGCGAACACCGCGGACAGCGCCGCCCGATCGGTGACGTCGCACCGGACAACGGTCACGTCCCCGGCCAGGTCGGGCTCGTGGCCGTGCCGGCTGAGCAGGACGAGTCGACGTACCCGGGGGGCAAGGTGGCGGGCGAGCGCGGCGCCGAGGCCGCCCGAGGCGCCGGTGA
>VAXX01000506.1 GCA_005885115.1 Actinomycetota bacterium
CCGACATCGACCCCGAGCACCCGGAGACGTCCTCGGTCGAGGTGACGATCCCGACGGTCAGCATCCGTACCCACAACGAGACGCGCGACAACGATCTGCGCTCGTCGAACTTCCTCGAGGTCGAGAAGTATCCGACGATCACGTTCCGGAGCACGAGCGTGGAGCCGGCCGGGCCGGACCAGTACACGCTGACCGGTGACCTGACGATCAAGGGCATCACCCGACCGGTATCGCTGCGCGTGCTGAAGTACGGGGAGTTCAACGATCCGACGATGATGGGGCACCGGATCGCGTACAGCGCGGAGGGCCAGCTCAACCGCAAGGAGTTCGGGCTGAACTTCAACATGATGCTGGACGGCAAGTTCGTCGTCAGCGACGAGATCCAGATCATGATCGAGGGGGAGCTGGTCGAGCAGAAGGAGACGGCGGAGGCGGCGAGTAGTTGACGATCGTCGAGCCGAACAGCCGGTGACACAACGCTTGCGGATGCCGACCCTGGTCCGGTGAACCTCGCACCACCCGCGCCCGCACGGGACCACACGTATCCCGGTCTGCCCGATCCGATCCCCGCCGCGCCCGCGCCGCCTGTACCGGCGCCTCGACGAAGGACCCGCTGGACCCTGGCCGTACCGCTGCTCGCCGCCGCCCTCGGGTTCGTCGCCGTCGCCGCGGTCATCGAACTGCGGCCGAGCCCGCCGACCCCGAGCCCGGCGCCGCCGCCGGCCGCGCGCAACCTCCTGGTCGTCAAGGGCAGTGGTACCAGGCAGACCCGGGTCTTCACGACCGGTACGGACTGGCGCCTGGCGTACAGCTACGCCTGTCCGGGTCGGGCGACCTTCGTCGTCACCGCCTACCCCGAGCGCGACGTCCTGGTCAACGAGTCCGCCGCGACCGGATCCGACTCGGTGACCCGGCACGGCGTCCCGGGTACGCGCCGGCTCGAGGTCGACTCGCCCTGTACGTGGACGCTGACCGTGACGGGTTGAGCGAAGGGCAGGCCGAACTACGCTGGCGGGATGAGCACTCCGTTCTTCGTGGCCGGTCGGCCGGAGACCGGCGAGGACGTGACCGGCGGGGACGTCATCACGGTGCGGCATCCGTACGACGGGCGCGAGGTCGGCCGTACCAGCAATGCCTCGCCCGACCAGGTCGAGCGCGCGGTCGCGGCGGCCGCCCGCGCCCCCCGTGACCTGCCGATCCATGTCCGCGCCACGGCGCTCGACCAGGTCAGCCGCGAGCTGGACCGACGTCACGACGAGGTGGCCCGGCTGATCACCGCCGAGAACGGCAAGCCGCTCAAGTGGGCGCGCGCCGAGGCGGCCCGGGCGGTATCCACGTTCCGCTGGGCCGCCGAGGAGGCCCGCCGTTTCTCCGGCGAACTCCAGCGCCTGGACACCGACCCCGCCGCCGAGGGGCGGATCGCCGTCGTACACCGCAGGATCCGCGGCCCGATCCTCGGCATCAGCCCGTTCAACTTCCCGCTCAACCTGGTCGCGCACAAGCTCGCGCCGGCCATCGCGGTCGGCGCCCCGATCGTGGTCAAGCCCGCGCCCGCGACGCCGCTGTCCGCGCTGCTGCTGGGCGAGCTGCTGGCCGCGACGGACCTGCCGCCGGAGATGTACTCCATCCTGCCGATCCCCAACGACCGCGCGCCCGCGCTCGTGGCCGACCCACGCCTGCCGGTGGTCTCGTTCACCGGCTCGGGCCCGGTCGGCTGGCAGATCCGCGACGCCGTACCACGCAAGCACGTCACCCTCGAACTGGGTGGAAACGCCGCCGTGCTCGTCTGCGCCGACTGGCCGGACCTGGACTGGGCGGCGACGCGGATCGCCACGTTCGCCAACTACCAGGCCGGGCAGAGCTGCATCGCGGTGCAGCGGGTGTTCGTGCCCGAGGCGCGCTTCGAGGCGCTGCTGGACGCCGTGGTGGCCAAGGTCGCGGCGCTGCGCACCGGCGACCCGTGGGACGAGGCCACCGACGTCGGGCCGATGATCAGTGAAGCCGCGGCCCGGCGGGTGGAGACCTGGGTGGGCGAGGCGGTCGCCGCGGGGGCCAAGGTGCACATCGGAGGGGTACGCGACGGGAACAGCTACGCCCCGACGGTGCTCACCGACGTACCGGCCGACGCGAAGGTACGCGCGGAGGAGGTCTTCGGGCCGGTCCTCGTCCTCACTCCCGTCGAGTCCGACGAGGCCGGCTTCGCCGCCGTCAACGACTCCGCGTACGGGCTGCAGGCCGGCGTGTTCACCCGGGACCTGCCCACCGCGTTCCGGGCGGCGCGCACCATCGACGTCGGTGGCCTGATCGTCGGCGACGTGCCCAGCTACCGGGCCGACCAGATGCCGTACGGGGGCGTCAAGGGCAGCGGTAGCGGCCGGGAGGGCCTGCGCAGCGCCATGGACGACTACACCGAGGCCCGGGTGATGGTCCTGACCGGCCTTGATCTGTAGCTTGTCGGCATGACCGACGACGTACCACCGAGCCTGTCCAAGCGGCAGATCCTGCTGCTCATGGGTGGCCTGATGACCGGGATCCTGCTGGCCGCCCTGGACCAGACGATCGTCGGGACGGCCCTGCCCACCATCGTCGGCAAGCTCGGCGGGATCAACCACTACGCCTGGGTCGTCACCGGGTACCTGCTCGCCTCGACCGCCTCGACGCCGCTGTACGGCAAGGTGTCCGACCTGTACGGCCGCCGTCCGATCCTGATCTTCGCCATCAGTACGTTCCTGGTCGGCTCGCTCCTGGCCGGCGCCTCGCAGAACATGACCGAGCTGATCCTCACCCGGGCCGTGCAGGGCCTGGGCGCCGGTGGCCTGATGACGTTGGCGTTCACGATCGTCTCCGACGTCATGGCGCCCCGCGAGCGGGCCAGGTACCAGGGCATCTTCGGGGCCGTCTTCGGCCTGGCCAGCGTCGCCGGCCCGCTGGTCGGCGGGTACTTCGCCCAGCACGACTGGCGGTGGATCTTCTACCTCAACGTACCGATCGCGATCGTCGCGCTGGTCGTGTGCAACCAGGTGCTCCGGCTGGTCCCGCACCAGCGGCGCGAGCACCGGATCGACTGGCTCGGTGCGGTCCTCATGGTCGCGGCGGTGGTCAGCCTGCTGCTCGCGCTGTCCTTCGGCGGGAGCAAGGGCTGGGGCTGGGCGTCGGTACGGGTGATCGGGCTGCTGGTCGCCTCCGGCGTACTCGCGGTGGCGTTCCTGCTCGTGCAGCGGCGCGCGTCCGAGCCGGTACTGCCGCTGCGGCTGTTCCGTTCCGGCTCGTACAGCCTGGCCAACGCGGCCACCTTCGTCCTCGGATTCAGCATGTTCGGCGCGATCATCTACGTCCCGCTGTACCTGCAGATCGTCAAGGGCGCGACGCCCACCCGGTCGGGCCTGCTGATGCTGCCGATGATGGTCGGGCTGATCGGCACCTCGGTCGTGTCCGGGCGGCTGATCAGCAAGGTCGGCCGGTACAAGTGGTTCACCGTCGCCGGTACCGGGGTGGTCGCGGTCGGGCTGGCCGGCTTCGGGTTGCTCCCGACCGGTGAGCCGCCGAACGGCTTCGTCGCGTACCAGGCCGGCGCCCCGCTCTGGCGGGTCGACCTGTACATGCTGGTCATCGGCATCGGGCTCGGCCTGTCCATGCAGCCGCTGATCCTCGCCGCGCAGAACAGCCTGGACCCGCGCGACATGGGCATCGGTACCTCGTTCGTCACGTTCTTCCGCTCGCTGGGCGGCTCGGTCGGGGTGGCCGCGCTCGGGGCGGTACTGAGCAACCGGCTGGTGGCCGAGTTGAAACCGCTGCTGACCCAGGCGATCCAGCGGTTGGACATCGACAGCATCCCGATCTGGGCACCGAAGCTGAAGAACCTGTCCCTCAACGATCCGCAGTCGATCCAGAAGATGCCGGCACCGATCCGCGACGCCATCCAGTACGGCTTCATCCAGACCCTGCGCCCGGTCTTCCTGCTCGCCGCCGCCGTATCCGTGCTCGCCGTACTCCTGTGTCTGTTCCTGCCGGACCGGGAGCTGCGCGGCGCGGCCGCCGACGTCGACGAGGCGGACCTGGCCGCGGCCAGCGTCGGCTGAACGAGGGCTACCTTCATGTGAGCTTCGCCACTAATGTGGTGATCATGCGCAGCACGATGATGGACGCCCCACTGCAACTGTCCCGGCTGCTTGAGTACGGCAGCACCGCGCACGGCTCCGCGCAGGTGACCACGTGGACCGGCGGCGAACCCCGGCGGCACAGCTTCGCCGACCTCGGCGCGCAGGCGGCCCAGCTCGCCCACGCCCTGCGCGACGACCTCGGGGTCACCGGCGACGACCGGGTCGCCACGTTCCTGTGGAACAACGCCGAGCACCTCGCCGCGTACCTGGCGGTGCCGAGCATGGGCGCGGTGCTCCATACGCTCAACATCCGGCTGTTCCCCGACCAGCTCGCCTACATCGCCACACACGCCCAGGACAAGGTCGTCCTCGTGGACGGAACGCTGATCCCGCTGCTGGCCCGCAGCCTGCCGGAGATGAAGACCGTCGAGCACGTGGTCATCGTGGGCGCGGGCGATCCGGCGCCGCTGGGCTCATCCGTCACCATCCACCGGTACGCCGACCTCGTCGCCGGCAAGCCTACCTCGTACGAGTGGCCGCAGGTGGACGAGTACGACGCGGCCGCGCTGTGCTACACGTCGGGCACCACGGGCAACCCGAAGGGCGTCGCGTACTCACACCGGTCGATCTGGCTGCACTCGTTGCAGGTCTGCCTGCCCGAGTCCTTCGGGCTCACCGACGCCGACCGGTCCCTGGTCGTGGTACCGATGTTCCACGCGATGGCCTGGGGCCTGCCGTACGCGGCCTTCATGGCGGGTACCTCCCTGGTCATGCCCGACCGGTTCCTCCAAGCCGAGCCGCTGGCCGCGATGATCGAGGCGGAGCGCCCGACGATGGGCGCGGCGGTACCGACGATCTGGACGCAGCTCCTGGAGTACCTGGACGCCAACCCGGTCGACACCTCGTCCCTCAAGGAGGTCGTGGTCGGCGGTTCGGCCTGCCCGCCGGCGCTCATCCACGCGTACCGGGACCGGCACGGCATCGAGATCGTGCACGCCTGGGGGATGACCGAGACGTCCCCGCTGGGCTCGGTGGCCCGGCCGCCGGCCGGTGCGACCGGCGAGGAGTACTGGCGGTACCGGTACAGCCAGGGGCGTACCCCGGCCGGAGTGGCGGCCCGGATCGTCGACCCGCTGGGCCGGGTCGCGCCCGACGACGGGGAGACGGTCGGCGAGCTGGAGGTACGCGGTCCGTGGATCACCGGCACGTATCTGGGCGACGAGACGCCCGACCCGGACAAGTTCCGGGACGGCTGGCTGCGTACCGGCGATGTCGGCACGCTGTCCGCCGACGGCTACCTCACCCTGACCGACCGGGCCAAGGACGTCATCAAGTCCGGTGGTGAGTGGATCTCCTCGGTCGAGCTGGAGAACCACCTGATGGCCCACCCGGCCGTGCTGGAGGCGTGCGTGGTCGGGGTACCCGACGACCGGTGGGGCGAGCGTCCGCTGGCGACGGTGGTGTGTCGTCCCGGGCACGAGGTGACCGAGACCGACCTGCGGGACTTCCTCGCCGGGCGGGTGGCGCGCTGGCAGGTACCGGAGCGGTGGGCGTTCATCGACGCGGTACCCAAGACGAGCGTGGGCAAGTTCGACAAGAAGGTGGTCCGGGCGCAGTACGCCGAGGGTGCGCTCGACGTGCGTACGCCCGACTAGGCAGACCGCTTCTTCGCGGCCGTCTTCTTGGCGGCGGTGGTCTTCTTCGCGGCCGCCGTCTTCTTGGCCGCGGCCGGTTCCTTCTCCGCGGCCTTCTTCGCCGGCGCGGCCTTCTTGGCCGCCTTCTTGGCCGAACGGGCCGCGCTGATCGGGGTCGGCGTGGTCGCTGGCTTGGCCGGCAGGTCCTCCCCCCGCGCCGCGCGGGCCCGCTCGACCGAGGCCCGCAGCGCCGCCATCAGATCGACGGCCGCCGTTGGCGCGGCCTCCTCCTCGGCCGGTGCGACGACCTCCCGGCCCTCCACCTTGGCGTCGATGACCTGCTGCAACGCCTCACGGTAGTTGTCGTTGTACGCCTCGGGCGTGAAGTCGGCGGCCATCGAGTCGATCAGCGACTCGGCCATCGCCAACTCCTGCGGCCGGACGGTGAGGTCCTCGTCGAGGAAGTCGAAATTGGGGGTACGCACCTCGTCCGGCCACAGCATCGTGTTCAGGACGAGCACGTTGTCCTTGACCCGCAGGGTGGCCAGTTGCTCCCGCTGGCGCAGCGCCACCTTGACGATCGCCACCCGGTCGACCTCGGCCAGGGCGTCGCGCAGCAGCGCGTACGGCTTGGTGGCCGAGCCCTCGGGCTCCAGGTAGTACGCCTTGGCGTAGAGCATCGGGTCCACCTGGTCGGCGGGTACGAACTCGAGCACCTCGATGGCCCGCGAGGTGGTCAACGGCAGGTCGGCGAAGTCCTCGTCGGTGAGGATCACCATCTCCCCGCCGCCGACGTCGTACCCCTTGACGATGTCGTCGTACGGGACCTCCTCGTCGTCGATCGAGCAGACCCGTTTGTATCTGATCCGACCCCCGTCCACCCGGTGCACCTGATGGAACCGGATGTCCTTCTCTTCGGTCGCCGAATACAGCCGGACCCCGATCGATACCAGGCCGAACGAGACAGCGCCTTTCCAGATCGCCCGCATACTCGCAGGATAAGGTCACGATGTGCCTGGTGCACCCCTGCTGGCGCAGGGGGCTGGTTGCCGCCAGCCAGGCTTGATTTTTGCCATGCAGCGCGACGCCCGCCGGTGCCGCCAGCTCGTCGCCCGTCGGCTCGGTCCATCAAGCGAGCCCTGACCCCGGCCGGTTAGGGCACCTTCTCCGCTATCGCCTTCAGCGCCAACCGCCACGGGTATTGCTTCAGGATTTCATCACCAGCGCCCGGTGCGTGTGGTTCGTAGATATCAGGCGACACCAACACGGTGACGCCGATACCCCGTAACGTCTCGACACTCTGCCGCCAGGCCGGATGAACGCCAAGCGCATTGTTGAAGAACGGCATCAACACCACCGGGGTACCCAGCCCCACTGCTTCCGCCACGGTGCTCAGTACCAAGGTGTCGGTAATACCGAATGCCCATTTGTTCAACGTATTGAAGCTGGCCCCGGCCAGAATAATTCCGTCTGCCTTTGGAAAAGGGCTGACCTCGTCCGGGCGCCGGTAGTGGCAGCGTACCGGGTAGCCGGTCTGCGCTTCGAGGGCTGGCACGTCAACGAAGTTGAGCGCGTTCGGTGTCACCAGCACGCACGTAGTCCAGCCTGCCTGTTGCGCCAGCTCGATGAGCGTGCCGATTTGCGTGGCCGCCGGGGTCGCACACGTAGCGATGTACAGCACTCGGCGCTTGTCGCTCATACCTGAATACCCAGTTCTCGCGCGATACGCGCCAGCGGCGCCGTTGGTCGGCTGCCACGTGGGTAACCGCGTACCAAATCAAGTACCAATGTGTGCGTCAGTGGGCGGCAGCGAACTTCTTCGCGGGCAATCTGGTCGGCTTGCAGCAGGAGTTGAACCGCGTTATCGCGCGGTAGGGTGGCGAGCTGCCCGGGACTGATCTGGCTAGCTTCTTCCACCACCCGGCCGCCTTCGTGCATATCTGCAAGGGCCGACACCCGATGCAGCAGGACGTTTGTCGGGCCGAATGCCGAGTAGTGCTCGTTGCGGTCGCCGCCCAGCAGAGCGGCAACGCGGCCGGCTTCGGTATTCAGCTCGCGGGACAGTGACGCATCGTGAATGCGGGCGGCTGCAATGCTGCCCTTGAGAAACAGAGCGCCGTAGGCGGAAAGCAGGGTGGGATTTGCCGTGGCGAGCGCGGCATCCAGCCGGGCGGCGGTCGCCATGACCAGTGATACGCCGCGTCGGACGCTGTCGGTGCCTGACGAGGCCATAAGGGCATGGACCAACCGGCGGATAGTCGCGCCAACCAGCGCCAGATCGCCCGTCCATTCAGCGACCACGATGCCGCGATCACCGGCGAGCCAGCCAAGGTCGGTGCGACCCAGCTTGAAAGCGATTTCGGCAGCCAACCAATAAGCCTGAGTGAGGTAATTGGCGGCGGTTTCGCGCTCCGGCGAGTCGGGCAAGCCACGGTAGGTCTGTTGCAGCACAACCAGAAAATCGGGCAGTAGGCGGGTTACAGCTTGGTAATTGGACGCCTGAAAAGCTGTCCAACAGTAATTCAGGGTACGGTTCAAGACCGGGAGGTCCGGAGGCTGATCAAATTCCGGCGGGCCACAAATACCGTCGTAGCGTTGCAGTGCTTCCTGCAAAGCTTCTATCTCAACACTGTCAGCGCAACTTTCAGCGCGGGCCGCCTCGTCGGAGTCGAGCAAAACATGCAGCCGCACGTCAAGTACGGCGGCAATCTGTTCCAGCACGGACAAGCGGTCAAGCTGCCGGTCGCCGCTCTTTATTTTGTCAACCCAACTGATTGACTTGCCCATGCGGTCGGCGAACAGCTTGCGGGTGAAGCCCCGGCGCTGGATCCAGTACACCACGCGGCCGGCTATCTCTTGGCGCCGCGCAGCGTCCGGGTCGTTGGCCATC
>VAXX01000526.1:0-4147 GCA_005885115.1 Actinomycetota bacterium
AGGATCAGCAGTACCCGTCGGACCGGCCGGCGTACCGTCACCGGCCTGGCCTCGTCCAGCAGCTCCCGTACCTGTTCGAGTAGCCGGGCCGGGTGCTCGCCGTCGGTGGCGGCGTCCTCGCCCGGCGGTACGCCCAGGGCCGGCACCGGCACCTTCATCCGCGCGGCGAGCAGGCCCCAGAGCCGGACCGCTTCGGCGTCGGTGAACTCGACCGCGCCCTGCGCCGTGGCCAGGGCGGCCCCGGCGGCGGCCAGTTGGGCATCGGCCTGGGCCAGGCTCTCGTACGCCGCCGCGCACTGCTGCTCGTACCAGGCGTTGATGCCGGCCCGGTCGGCCGCGTACGAGTCGGCCACGGTGGCGAGCCGGGCGATCAGGTCGGCGTACCCGGTCACGGGCGCCCGTACGGGATGATCGTCTCGGCGCTGCGGTGCACCGAGCGGTCGAAGTACAGGCCCCGCCACGGGCGCGGGTACCACGCCGGACCGCCCGGCTGCGGGGACAGCCCGGTCAGCTCCGCGCCGTGCACGTCGAGGGCGACCCAGGCACCGATCGGGTCCAGCCGGGCGCCGGCTCCGCCGAGATCCTCGCGCAGCCGGGCGACGCCCCGCCACCAGCCGAGTACGTGGGTGTGCCGCTCGGGTCCACTGTGGAGGATCCGGCGCAGCGCCTCCCTCGCGGTGCCGTCGGCCCCGGTGGCCGCGTCCACGGCGTACCCGATGATGAAGTGCGGCCGGCCGTCGGGTTCGCTGAGCAGTCCGGTGAGCACCGAGGCGAAGTCCTCCGGTTCGGCCCAGGCCGATCCGGGCGGTAGCGCGGCGTACAGGTCGGCGGCGGCCCCCAGTGCGTCCGGGTCCAGGCACGCCACCGAGAACCGGGCGGCGTCGGGCGGGTACCGGCGGGCCAGCGAACGGCCGGCGGCACCGAGCACGGCGCATGCCTCGTCCAGCCGGGTACCGAGGACGGCCAGGTTGCGCCCGGGTGCCCGGGGCAGCCGCAGCCGGGCCGACCGCGCGGATACGTCGATGGCCTCGCCCAGCAGCGCGACCGGCTCCCCATCCCCTTGCGTGGCAACGAAATCCGGGGCCTCCGACAGCGACGGTACGGCGTCCCCGTCGAACAGTCGCGGCGGCGTCAGACCGGCCGGGCGCCGGCGCCACAGCCGGGTCTGCAGCTCGCTCCAGGTGTCCCGGTCGCTGGCCGCCGGTACCCGCACGATCCGGTTGGCCGGCTCCGCGCCGGAGTCGGCGTTGACCACCGCGTGGTAGCGCGGGATCGTCTCGGCCGCCAGGTTGGTCTCGGCCAGGATCCGGCGCGCCTTGGGCAGCGCGATGCGCAGCGCGAACTGGCCGACCAGCCCGGCGCGCCCCCACAGCGCCTCGATCCCGGACACGTCCTGGCTGGCCAGGATCAGATGGATGCCCTGCGAGCGGCCGCGCCGGGCCAGGTCCTCCAGCAGCGCGGCGGCCTCGGCGGCGGGCGCGCCCCGGCCGGCCAGCAGCACCTGGAACTCGTCGACCACCGCGACGATCCGGGGCCAGTGCCCGTCCGGATCCTCGGCGCGCAGCTCGGCCAGGGTGGTCACCTCGTACCGCTTGGCCGCCGCCGCGCGGTCCTTCAGGACCGATCCGAGGTGGCGCAGCAGCGCCAGCCCGAACTCCCGGTCGGTGTTCACGTTGACCCCGACCAGGCGCACGTGCGGCAGCCAGCTCGGGTCGCGCCGGCCGGGCGCGAAGCGGGCGAAGGACACGCCCTCCTTGAAGTCGAGCAGGTAGAACTCCAGCTCGGCCGGGGCGTACCGGGTGGCGAGCGCGCCCAGCCAGGCGTAGATGAGGTTGGTCTTGCCGGTGCCGGACGGGCCGGCGACCATCGCGTGCGGCGGGTAGTCGGCGAGGGTCAGGTCGACCAGCCGGCCGTCGGTACCCTCGCCGATCGGCGCGGTCGGCAGGTGGTGGTGACCAGCTCCGCGTCGGGCGGTTCGACAATCAGCGGTACGCCCCGGAACCGCCCGGTGTGCAGACCCTCCACAGTGGACAGTGACGGCACGGCGAGCCCGTGCACCACGAGGTGTACGCCGCAGGCGACGCCGGTACGCAGCAACCGTTCCAACTGGGCCTGCTCGTGGCGGGACAGTTCGTCGGGCCGGCCGGCGCCCAGGAGTACCGCGATCCGCCACGGTTCGGGCCGGCGGCCGGTCGCCTCGGCCAGGGCGCGCAGCGACGGGTACGCCCCGGCGAGTACCGTCTCGTTGATCCGGCGTACCTGGTCCACCAGGTCGTCGAGCAGGTCGCCGAGGCCACCGGGCCCGACGGAGGTGAGCAGCCCGGCCCCGGACAGCGGGGCGAAGCCGGCCAGCGCGCCGCCCAGGTGCTCCGGGTCGTACCCGGTCAACCGGACCGTACCCGGTGCCGTGGTGCCCAGGGCCCGGAGCAGCAGCGCGGAGATCGCCTCGCCCGGGCGGTCCCCGGTGACCGCGACGTGGGCCGCGTCCAGCAGCGGTACCAGCGCCGGTACGGGTGGGCCGCCGCCCGGGACGACCAGCCGGCCGACCCGTACCGGTCCCGGCTGCCCGCCGCGCGGCAGCGGAGCCGGTCGCCAGTCCGACCAGTCCGTACCGGCCGCGCCCGGTGCCTCGTGCACCGCCGCCTGGGCCGCCTGCCGGGCCAGGTCGGCGACCCGGTCCCGGTACCGCTGGTCGAGCTGGCGTACCCGCTCGTCCCGGGTGGCCGCGGCCCGTCGCGGTACCTGTGCGGCGGATCCGGCGATCGCGTCCCGGCGCGCCCGTACCTCGTCCCGCCGGGCCTCGGCGGCGGCGTACCGGGCCCGCGCCTGCGCGCGTGCCGACGCGAGCCGGTCGCGGATCGTGTCCACGAGGGAACTCATGCGGCCAGGGCCTCGGGGTCGCGGCCGAGCCGGCGCAGCAGCACACCGACGAGTACCCCGCTGGTCACCGCGGTATCGGCCGGATGCGGCGGTACCGGGTCGGCCGGTCGGGGTACCCGGCACACCTGGGCCAGCAGCGTGTCGACCAGCGCCGGAGGCAACTTCGGCAGCAGGGCGAGGACGGGCTCCCGGGCGGTACGGGTCAGCGCCGGGAGGTCCGCCGGCCGGGGTTCGTGGCCGAGCAGGTCGCTGGCCAGCCGGTGCAGCAGGGCCGGAGCCAGCGCGGACAGGCCGAGCCCCGCCGGTGCCGGAGCACCGGTCAACGCGCGGCGCAGCCCGGTCCGGTCCCCGGCCCTGGTGTGCCGGGCCACGCTGCGCAGCAGCTCGTCGGAGCTGATCGTCGTGGTGGCCGGGTCGGCGGGCGCCCCGTCGGTCAGGTACGCCACCCGCTCGGCCCACCAGCGCCGCAGCCGGGGCGCCGGCGCCGCCGACGTGGATCCGGGCGCGCCGGGTGCGACGGGTTCGACCGGTTCCGGGGGAGTCGGGCGGGCCTCGGGCGCCGGTTCGGCGCCCAGACCGATCGCCGCGAGGTATCCGGACACGCTGTCCTGGACGACGTGCAGGGCGTACGCCGCGTGTTCGAGGTGCTCGATGGCGCCGGACAGCTCGGGTACCCCCAACGGGTCGGCGGACTGCTGGCGTACCCAACTCAACAGAGCCGCACTCGCGCGCAGCTTGTCCAGGGCCGCGACCAGTTCACCCACGGGCAGGTCGGCGCCCGCGGCCTGCAGCCGCGCGCCCAGGTCCTGGATCAGCGACATCAGATGCCGGCGGCGTAGGTCTGGGCGCGCTCGACCGCGGTGAGCGTGGCCGCGAGGCCCTCCTGCAGTTCGGTGTCGGCCTGCGCCAGCGCGGCCTGCGCCGCGCCGACCAGCTCGTGGCCGCTGCCGTCGAGCGCGGCGGCCATCGTCTGCGCGGCCTGCGCCAGCTTCTCGCTCGCCGCCTGGATGGCGGCCTGGCCCTCGTTCACCTGCGCGACAGCCGCCTCGATGGCGGCCTTGACCTCGGCCACGCTGGCCACGGGATGGACCTCCGCACGATTGGGGTGGGTCCATCTTTCCACCGGGCCATTTCCAGACAAAGTCCGGTCGGCTTCATGACAATGGGGGTATCCGGACGGAGCCGGCTCGTACCCTGTCGGGCGCCCGTCGACGAAGGAGCGCACCATGACCCTGCCGGTGTCCCAGCAGCCGCAACCGTTGCCGGA
>VAXX01000526.1:4198-4738 GCA_005885115.1 Actinomycetota bacterium
GGGATCCAGGCCGCCCGGTGGAGCGTGAGTCAGGAGTTGCAGGTACTCAGCCAGGCCATGTACCACTGCCGGGAGCTGGCCATGGCCCGGATGGAGGCGGAGGCCGACGCGCTGGGAGCGGACGGGGTGATCGGGGTACGCATCCGGTCGCTGAACTACCTGTTCGCCTCCGACGTGCTGGAGTTCGTCGCGGTCGGTACCGCGGTCAAGGGCGGCGACGGGCAGCAGTTCCGCACCCCGGCCGGGCGGCCGTTCACCTCGCACCTGTCCGGGCAGGACTTCTGGACGCTGTGGCAGCACGGGTTCCTACCCCGGGCGCTGGTCCTGGGCACCTGCGTGTACCACATCGCGCACATGACCTTCCGGCAGATGCTGTCCAACGTCGGGCAGAACGTCGAGCTGACCCCCTTCACCCAGGCCGCGTACGACGCGCGGGAGATCGCCATGGCCCGGATGCAGTACGAGGGCGAGCAGGTCGGCGCGGACGGCATCGTCGGGGTCACCATCGACGAGTCGGCCTGGGAGTGGGGCGAGCACGCG
>VAXX01000507.1 GCA_005885115.1 Actinomycetota bacterium
CCGGCGGCCGGTTGGGCCGCGTCCGGGGCGGCCGGGCTCAGCCCGTACCCGATCAGGAGGATCAGGACCACGACGGCCACCGCCGCCCACTGCTGGCGCCGCCGGTGCCGGCGCCGCGCCCGATCGAAAAGCCCAGGGGGTACGGCCGGGGACGGCGCCTGCTCGGCGATCTCCCGCAGCGTCTCGCGCAGCATCATCGCGCCACCCCCACGAGGTCGGCCAGCTCCGGTGCCAGCTCGCGCAGCCGGCGCAGCGCGTGCCGGGTCTGGCTCTTGATCGTTCCGGTGCTGACGCCCAGCAGCATGGCCGACTCCGCCTCGGTACGGTCCTCGTAGAACCGCAGCACGAGCACGGCCCGCTGCCTCGGGGTCAGGCGCCGGATGGCGGAGGCGAGGACGAGCCGGGTGTCGTGATCGGTCTCGCTCGGCCGCTCGGGCGGCACGGCGGTGAGCGTCTCCGGTGGGCGGGCGCGCAGCCGGCGCCAGCGCGACACCGACTGGGTATAGATGACCCGGCGCAGGTACGCCTCCGGGTCGTCAAGCTGCCGCCACCGTACGGCCGCCCTTTCCAGCGCTGACTGCACGAGGTCCTCCGCGTCGTGTGCGTTTCCGGCGACCAGGTAGGCGATCCGCAGCAAGGCGGGCGTCCTGGTACGCACGTACTCCTCGAATGACGCCCGTGTATCCGCGACACCCACCTCGGGCACCTCCTCAGCAACTATGACGCCGCTCGATGCCCGGATGGGGGGAACCTCTCGGCACTCCGTCGACGGGTAGCCCGCCGACCCGAGCGCCGGCCGATCCATCGGTAGCCGCAATGACGACCGGTACCGTACGGGCGCTGCCCGTGGTCGCTCCGGTCGACCGGAACAGGGCGGGTTCGGCGTTGCCGCCCGAGGTGTCCCCGGCGCCGTACCGTCAGCCGGCGCCGTACCGCCGATTCAGCGGGTGGCTCCTTACGCCGTCGGGTCGAGGACGATCTTGCCGAGGGTGTGCCTGCGCTCCAGCTCCCGGTACGCCGCCCGGACCTCGGTGAGCGGGTACACCCGGGCGATCGGGACCTCGATCGCGCCCTTGTCGACGAGCGCGGCCAGTTCGGCCAGGGTGTCCGCGCCGGCGCCGGCCGCGTTGCCGTCGGACTTGACGCCGTACTTCGCCGCCGCCGCGAAGTCGATGATGGTGTCGATCCGGTCCCGCTCGACCCCGAGGTCGAGGGCGAGCTCGACGTACCCGCTGCCGTACGTGTCGATGAACGCGTCGACCCGACCACCGGAGGTCTCCCGGATCCGCTCGGCGACCCCGGTGCCGTAGCTGGCCGGGAGTACGCCGTGCCCGGCGAGCCAGCCATGGTGCGTCGCGCCGGCCAGACCGATCACGGTGGCATCCGCAAGCCGGGCCAGCTGTACCGCGATCGACCCGACCCCGCCGGCCGCCCCGGACACCACGAGGGTGTCGCCGGCGGTGAGCGAGACGGCGCGGACGGCGGCGTACGCGGTCGAACCGGCGACGTGCAGCGAACCGGCCACCGCCCAGGGCACGCCACCGGGCCGGTGGACCAGGTGCTCCGGCTGGACCAGGACGTACTCGGCCTGGCTGGCCCGCTCGTCGGTGTAGCCGATCACCTCGTCCCCGACCGCGAAACCGGTCACTCCGGCACCGAGTCGCGCGACGACTCCCGCCAGGTCGCTGCCCTGCCCGGATGGGAACGTCGCCGGCCACCGCTTGGCGTACACCCCCGTGCGGATCGCCACCTCGCCCGGGTTGATCGACGCCGCCCGGACCTGTACCAGCACCTGTCCCGGGCCGGGCTCCGGCCGGGCCACGTCCGCGACGTACAAGACGTCGATGTCCCCGTACCCGTCGAACCTGACCGCCTTCGGCATGGCGTACCCCCTTCTGTTGAACCCAGCCTGCCGCGGCGCGTGGCGCTCAGCTATGGGACACGCAGTCGGTGTCGTCGCCGATCGAGGCGAACAGTTCCAAGCTCTCGGGACTGATCATTCGGCCCGCGTCGCCGTACTGGCGTGGCCGAACTGAGCGCGGTCACCACGTTGACCGACGGGTACGCTGGTGGCGTGGGTCAACCGGACGGCTCGCAGGCGATCGCGGTCTTCCTGGTGGACGACCACGCCGTGGTACGCCGCGGGATGCGCGCGTTCTTCGAGATGCTGCCCGACATCGAGATCCGGGGTGAGGCCTCGGACGGGCGGTCGGCGCTGGACCAGCTCGCCGTCATGGCGGCCCACGACGAGCTGCCCGACGTGGTGCTCATGGACCTGCTGATGCCCCGGCTCGACGGGATCGCCACGACGAAGGCGATCAAGCAGCAGTACCCGAGCGTCGAGGTGGTGGCCCTCACCAGCTTCAGTGAGGCCGAGCGGGTACACGGGGCGCTGGAGGCCGGCGCCGCCGGCTACCTCCTCAAGGACGCCGAGGCCGAGCAGGTGGTAGCGGCGGTCCGGGCGGCCTACCGGGGTCAGGTGCACCTCGACCCCGTGGTGGCCCGCAAGCTCACCCGGTCGCTGGTCGCCCCGCAGCGTACCGCGACGGCGCTGACCAACCGCGAGCGCGAGATCCTGGTGCTCGTCGCCCAGGGCCGGTCCAACCGCGACATCGCGAAGGCGCTGGTGATCAGCGAACGCACCGCCCGTACCCATGTCAGCAACGTGCTGGCCAAGCTCGGGCTGGCCTCGCGTACCCAGGCCGCGCTGTGGGCCGTACGCGAGGGCCTCGTCCCCGGCGCGTGACCAGCGACAAGCGGCGGTATGCGACAAAGGTCGCGCACGAACCGGGTCGGACGGCCGTCGGCGCCGCCCCCGTCGCGCGGTTGACTCACCAGAGTATGTGCCCATCTGCCTTCCGGGGAGCCGCCCGTGCGCGACGACGACCACGACCAACCGCTCCGCATCCTGATCGTCGAGGACGATCCCCGGGTGCGGACCGCCCTGCGGGCCTTCCTGTCCGAGGGCGGATTCGAGGTCGTGGGCGACGCCGCCACCGCCGCCGCCGCACTGCGGATGGCCCGCGAGCGCGCTCCGGCCGTGGTACTCGTCGACGTGCTCACCGCCCACGGACCGGACGGCATCGAGCTGCTCCGGGCGCTCACCGAGTTGCGGATCCCCGCCGTCGCGATCAGCATCCACGGCGGGGTACGGGGTGACGCGCTCGCCGCCGGTGCGTACTCCTTTCTGGACAAGGACAGCGCGCCGGAACTGCTCGTCGCGACGCTGCGGGAGGCGGCGGCCCACGCGTGCCGGTGACCGGGACGGCCCCTGGCGGGCCGGCCGGATCCCCCGCAGACTTCGGTGACGGCCGGTTCGCCGGCGCCGGCCCCGGTAGTGCTGGGGCAAATGACGTAGTCGACGGGTGACACCCGTCCCGCCACCGGTTGGCGCAAAGGCCCGGTCACGTCCGGTCAGCCGTCCCGTGAGCTGACCGGTGCGCCGGGGGACAGTCAGAGGGGTCAGCAAGCCGCCGTCCGCCGGAGGTCCCGATGACCGAAAAGTTCCCCAGCCAGGCCGGTACCACCGGCCGGCGGATCAGGGTCACCCGCCGCCCGCAGCGCCGGGACGCGTACCCCGACACCACGGTCACCGAGTCGTGGCCGCCCCGCCTGAACAAGGCGCTCTAGGTGAGAACCCAGGACAGCGGCCGGCCTCTGGCCGGACCTTCCGAGGACACCGCGCAGGCCACCCGGGCGGTGGTGGACAAGGCGTTCACCGTGCTCGAGGCCTGGCGCCGGCGCGACGAGGTACTGGGCGTCTCCGAGCTGGCCCGCCGTACCGGCCTGCCCAAGTCGACCAGCCACCGGCTGCTCGGCCTGCTCGAGGCGGCCGGCGTCGTGGAGCGCGGCGCGGCCGGCCACCGGCTCGGCGACCGGCTGCACGGATTCTCCGCGCTGCTGTCCGCCGACAGCCCACCCGAGCTGCGCGAGGTGAGCCTGCCGTACCTCCAGGACCTCTACGAACTCACCCACGAGACGATCCACCTCGCGGTACTCGACGGCGTCGACGTGCACTGCGTGGAGAAGCTGTACGGCCACCGCCGCTCGCCGCTGCGCTCGCGTGTCGGCGGGCTGCTGCCCGCCCACTCCACCGCGCTGGGCAAGGCGTTGCTGGCGTACTCGGACCCGGCGACCCAGCGCCGGGCGCTCACCAGGATCCTCGACGGGTACACCACGGCAACGGTCACCCAGCCCTCGCGCCTGGCCGCCGAGTTGCGTACCACCCGGCTGCGCGGGCTCGCCTTCGACCGCCGGGAAACCCATCCGGAGGTCATGTGCGTGGCGGCGCCGATCCTGGACCACCAGGGCCGGGTGGTGGCGGCGATCTCGATCAGCGGTACCCAGCACCGGTTCGATCCGGCCGCCGTGGCCGAGCCCCTGCGCCGTACCGCGCGGGCCGCCTCGGTCGCGCTCGCCGGCCCTCGCGCCGCCTAGCAACCCCTACGTACGGTGGAGGCCCGCCCCTGGTCAGGGGCGGGCCTCCACCGTCTTGGCTAAGCGGTCCGCACGTGCAGGGAGGTCAGGCCCCGCAGCACCGGATCGTCCCGGAACGCCGGCGGTACGGCCCCGCCGTCGACCCGCAGCGTCGGGAAGCGCCGGGCCAGGGTCTGGAACAGGACCTGGCCCTCGATCCGGGCCAGCGCCGCACCGATACAGAAGTGGATCCCGAAGCCGAAACTGAGCTGCCCGTTGGGTTTGCGGGACACGTCCAGCCGCTCCCCGTCCGGGAACCGGGCCGGGTCCCGGTTGGCCGCCCCGATCACCGGGTACAGCAGCTGGCCCTTTTTGATCAGTTGTCCGCCGATCTCGACGTCCTCGTCGGCGAGCTGCGGCGTCAGGATCGGGGTCGGGCCGTCGTAGCGCAGCAGTTCTTCGGCGGCGTACTCGGCCAGCGCCGGGTTGTCGCGCAGCAGCTCAAACTGGTCAGGGTTGCGCAGCAGCGCGTACGTGCCGTTGCCGAGGTAGTTGGCGGTGGTCTCCAGACCGGCGTTGAGCAGCGCCATGCAGTTGAGGATCAGCTCCTCGTCGGTCAGGGCGCCGTCCGGGCCGCCATCCGTGGCGATGAGCGCGGACAGCAGGTCCTCGCGCGGTTCCCGGCGGCGCTGCGCGATCAGCCCGGTGAGGTACGTGGTGAACTCCTGCATCGCCGCGTGTGCGGCGCGGGCGATGACGGGTGCGTCCGCCGCGTACTGGGCGCCGAGCAGGGCCATCAACTGCTGTGCCAGGTACGTCATCCGGGGGTGGTCGGCCGCCGGTACCCCGATGAACTCCATGACCACGGCCGCCGGCAGCGGGTAGGCGACCTGCGAGATCAGCTCGCCACCGCCGGCCGCCTCGATCCCGTCGAGAAGCTCATCGGTGATCTGCTGGATGCGGGGCCGCATCGCCTCCACCGTGCGTGGCGTGAACGCCTTGCTGACCAGCTTGCGCAGCCGGGTGTGGTACGGCGGGTTGGTGAAGGGCAGCATCTCCCCGAGCATCCGCTCGAACTCGCTCATCTCCTCCCGGTCGGCCTGCGGAACCGAGGCGAACAGGTAGTCGGTGACCGGCGGGCGTACGACGCCGTGGTGGCGCAGCAGTTGGGACACCTCCTCGTACCGGGTGAACACCCAGCCGCCGAGGCTGTCCTCGTAGTGGATCGGCGCGGTCTCCCGCAGCGCCCGGTAGAACGGGAACGGGTCGTTGATGAACGCCGGGTCGAGCGGGTTGAACGCGATCGTCGTCGCCACCGAACCCTGCCGCTGCGGGGCGGCACCGGTGAGCGTGTTGGCGCTGTGCCGCTCCTCCTCGGCCAGGCAGCGGTGTACCGCCGAGGCCAGCAACTCGTCGTTGGGCTCGACGAACATGGTGAAGTGGTCGCCCGGGATCGGTACCACCTCCAGCTCGCCGAGGTCCACGTACTCCCAGCCGTTGGCCGGGGCGTCGAGCTTGAGCGCGGTGTTGCGGTCCGGCTCCATCACCGGCGGGAACCCGCCGGTCGCCTTGATCAGGGTGACCCGCAGGTCCGACGGCGGCGGCTGGTACTTCACGTTCGCCTCGATGTTGGCCTGGTACACCCGCAGCATGTTGCTGATGTGCTCCTCGACCGGCAGCGAACCGTTGGCGCCGAGGAAGCGGCCCAGCCGCTCCTTCTGTTCGGAGATCGCCAGCGACGGGTCGATCTCCACCCCGGCCGGCCCGCCCGAGGCGAAGGCGAGCCGGTTCATCGTCATCAGCTCCCGGATCGCCGCGGCGTCGTCGACCGGCGGCAGCGGCTGGTCCGGAACCGGTACGTAGGTGTCCAGCAGCACGACCCGGGTCACCTCCTCGCCCGCCTGGCGGAGCTGCCGGCCCATCTCGTACGCCACGACACCGCCGAACGAATGGCCGCCCAGCAGGTACGGGCCGTACGGCTGGAGCAGCCGGACGGACTCGATGTACCGCGCCGCGAGTTCCTCGACGGTGTCCAACGGCTCCTCGGCGCCGTCGTAGCCCGGCGCCCGTACCCCG
>VAXX01000508.1 GCA_005885115.1 Actinomycetota bacterium
CAGCCGCCCTTGCGCACCGGCACCGACAGGTCGGTCTCCTGGGTCCGGTTCCTGATCTCGGTGAACACCGTCTCCCGCAGCCCGGCCAGCGGCGCGGTCACCTCCTCGGTGAAGGCGTTCTCCGCCTTCAGGTAGGCGATCGTGTCCGGGTCGTCCTTGGCCGCGAGCCAGGCATACTCGTCGATCACCGTGTCACCGTGGAAGGTCCGCTCGGTGGGTACCCGCTTGGCGATGGGAGCAGTCACGCCCGCCAAACTACCTGTTACGAGTCGTTGCGCAGCGCGAGGATCGCGATGTCATCCCGCGGCGGCTCGGGGGAGAAGGCGATCGCCGTCGCGCGCAGCCGGGTGGCGACCGCGGCCGCGTCAAATCCGGCGAGGGTACCCGCGGCGGTGCGCAACCGCTCGATGCCGAAGAGTTCGGCACCGCGCCGCCGTTCGGTGATCCCGTCGGTGTAGAAGATCATCGTGTCACCGGGGGCCAGGCTCACCGTGTGGCCCGGAGACTTGATCTTCGGAAGCAGCCCGAGCGCCGTGCCCGGCGTACCCACGAACGACGCCTTCCCGTCCGCCCCGACCAGTACCGGACGGTCGTGCCCGGCCAGGTACAGCGTCACCTCCAGCGGCCCGGGCGCGCGCCGGTTGACCGCGGCCATCGCCAGCGTGCAGTACCGGCCGGCGCCCCGCTCGACGAGCGTCTCGTTGATCCGGGCCAGGATGTCGGGGATCGGCCGGCCGTCCCGGACCAGCACCCGGACCACGTCGCGGACCAGTCCGGTGACCGTGGCGGCCTGTACCCCCTTGCCGGAGACGTCGCCGATGACCACCAGCCACCGCCCGTCCGGCATCTGTACCAGGTCGTAGAAGTCGCCGCCGACCTCGGCGTCACCGGCCGTGGGTACGTACTCCGCGCCGAACCCGACGCCCTCCACGTCGGGCAGGGCCGGGGGGAGCAGGGACCGCTGGAGGGTCTGCGCGACCCGGTGCCGGTCGGCGTGGATCCGCGCGTTGTCGATGGCCAGGGCGAAGCGCCGGGCGAGGTCGTCGACGATCGCCAACTCCTCGGGGTCCTGCTGTCGGTCCGGGTACCGGCCGACCAGCAGCAGGCCGAGCTGCTGACCCCGGGCGACCAGCGGCAGCGCGAACCCGTCGCCGGGCGCGGGCAGGGCGACCTGGGCACCGGTACGGACAGCTTCGCGCAGGGCGTCGGTCGCGGTCTCGGTGTCGAGCTGGTCGAGCAGCTCGGGCAGGACCGTCTCGTCCAGGTGCGCGGCGGCGGCGTACCGCGGCTCGCTCCACTCGTCCAGCCCGTACACCGCGCACCAGCGGCCGAGCCGGGGTACCACGACCCGCGGGATCAGCGCCATGGTCAGCTCGATGTCCAGGGACTGCGCGAGCAACTCGCTGACCTCGGCGAGGTACGTCAGCCAGGCCTGCCGGCGCAGGTCGGTCCGGCGCAGCCGCTCGTTCTCCAGGGCCAGTCCGAGCCGGTCGGCGACCAGCTCGGCCAGCGGCGCGGCGTACGGGCTGGGCGCCGGTGAGGTGGTCAGCAGCAGCTCGCCGCGCCAGGGCCAGGACACCGGCAGCGGTATGCGGATCAGCCGTTCCGGGTCGGCCACCTGGTCCCCGTACCCGGCGATGGGTCGAAGGCCCGCCCCGTCGGCCCGGTCCAGGCGGACCAGGCCGCCCACCCCGCCGGCCGCCCCGCACAGGCAGCTCAGCAGTTGCTCGATGGACGCCTCCAGGCCCGCCGGCTCGCCGCCCAGCTCGCAGTGCGCGAGCGCGGCGAGCGCCGCGGAGCTGGGCGCGCCGATCGCCGGTACCCGCCGGGTCTGCTCGGCCCCGCCCCGGTCCCGGGCGAGCCGGAACCACACGCCCTTGCCGGTCGGGTGGTGGCTGGTGCCCCAACTGGTCGCGAAGTGGTCGACCAGGAGCATGCCCCGCCCACCCTCGGTCAGGTCCACCCCGTTCGGGGTCGTCCGGGTGGGCGCACCTCCGGCGAAGTCGGTCACGGTCACCGTGACCTCGTCCCGGCCGGCGACCACTTCGAGATCAATGTCGGTACGTGCGTGCACCACGCCGTTCGTAGTGATCTCGGTGGTGAGCAGCAGCGCCTCGTCCAGCAGGTCGGTCAGCCGCGCCTCGGTCAGCGCCTCGCGGACGATTTCCCGAGCCGCGCCGGGAGTACGCCGGTCGGCCGGGAGGCGGGTCCGGCGTACCACGGTGGCTGACACGCTATGCAGTGTCCACCGAAGGGCCCGTGGAAGCCAACCGCCTGGCGACCGATGGCTGGTCGTGGCTCCGACAGGCTACCCCGGTAGGTCGCGCCGTACCGGCCGAAGGGGTGATGATGGACGTCACGCCTCGCCCCCCACGACCGATAGGAGTGACATGACTACGGTCGAGCGCCCCATGACGGATACCGACACCGCCCTCCTCAGCGAGCTGGCGGAGGCGTTGCGCCGGGTGCGGCGCGGCGACTTCAAGGCCCGATTGCCCCGCGGTACGGGGCTGGCCGGCGAGGTGGCGGACGGCTTCAACGAGGTCGCCGACCTGCTGGAGCGGCGCAACCGGGAGCTGCTGCGGATCAGTCGGGTGGTCGGCCGGGAAGGCCGGATGACCGAGCGGGTCGACGAGGAGCACTTCGAGGGCGCCTGGGCGGACGGGATCCGCGCGGTCAACAACCTGATCGACGACCTGGGGCGGCCGACCACCGAGATCGCCCGGGTGATCGTGGCGGTGGCCGAGGGCGACCTGTCGCAGAAGATGGCCAAGCCGCGGAGGTCACCCGGGTGGCCCGCGAGGTGGGTACCGAGGGCAAGCTGGGCGGGCAGGCCGATGTGCGCGGCGTGTCCGGCACCTGGCGCGACCTGACCGACAACGTGAACCTGATGGCCGCCAACCTGACCAACCAGGTGCGTTCGATCGCCGAGGTGTCCACCGCCGTGGCGCACGGCGACCTATCCCGGAAGATCACGGTGTCGGCGAAGGGCGAGGTCGCCGAGCTGGCGGATACGATCAACTCACTGACCGACACCCTGCGGCTGTTCGCCGAGGAGGTCACCCGGGTCGCCCGCGAGGTGGGCACCGAGGGCAAGCTCGGCGGCCAGGCCGAGGTACCGGGGGTGGCGGGCACCTGGAAGGACCTGACCGACAACGTCAACCTGATGGCCGCCAACCTGACCTCGCAGGTACGCAACATCGCCCAGGTGGCGACCGCGGTGGCCAACGGTGACCTGTCGCAGAAGATCACGGTCGCCGCGCTCGGCGAGATCCTGGAGCTCAAGGACACCGTCAACACGATGGTGGACCAGCTCTCCTCGTTCGCCGACGAGGTGACCCGGGTGGCCCGCGAGGTGGGTACCGAAGGCAAGCTCGGCGGTCAGGCGCAGGTGCCCGGGGTCGCCGGTACCTGGCGGGACCTGACCGACAACGTGAACTTCATGGCCTCCAACCTGACCTCGCAGGTGCGCAACATCGCCCAGGTGGCCACCGCCGTGGCCCGGGGCGACCTGTCGCAGAAGATCACGGTCGACGCCCGGGGCGAGATCCTGGAGCTCAAGTCCACCGTCAACATCATGGTCGACCAGCTCTCCAGCTTCGCCGACGAGGTGACCCGGGTGGCCCGCGAGGTGGGTACCGAAGGCAAGCTCGGCGGTCAGGCGCAGGTACGCGGCGTCGCCGGTACCTGGCGGGACCTGACCGACAACGTCAACTCGATGGCCTCCAACCTGACCTCCCAGGTGCGCAACATCGCCCAGGTGGCCACCGCCGTGGCGCGGGGCGACCTGAGCCAGAAGATCACGGTCGACGCGCTCGGCGAGATCCTGGAGTTGAAGAACACCGTCAACACCATGGTCGACCAGCTGTCGAGCTTCGCCGACGAGGTGACCCGGGTGGCCCGCGAGGTGGGCACCGAGGGCAAGCTCGGCGGTCAGGCACAGGTCAAGGGCGTTTCGGGTACCTGGCGGGACCTCACCGACAACGTCAACTCGATGGCCTCCAACCTGACCTCCCAGGTGCGCAACATCGCCCAGGTGACCACGGCCGTGGCCCGGGGCGACCTGAGCCAGAAGATCACCGTCGACGCCCAGGGCGAGATCCTGGAGTTGAAGAACACCGTCAACACGATGGTGGACCAGCTCTCGTCGTTCGCCGACGAGCTGACCCGGGTCGGCCGGGAGGTCGGCATCGAGGGCAAGCTCGGCGGTCAGGCCCAGGTCAAGGGCGTCGCCGGTACCTGGCGCGACCTGACCGACAACGTGAACCAGCTCGCCGGCACCCTGACCACCCAGTTGCGTGCGATCGCGCAGGTGTCCACCGCCGTGACCAGGGGCGACCTGACCCAGCGCATCGCGGTCGAGGCCCAGGGTGAGGTGGCCGAGCTCAAGGACAACATCAACCAGATGATCGTCACGCTGCGCGAGACGACCAAGAAGAACGCCGAGCAGGGCTGGCTGGACTCCAACCTGGCCCGGATCGGCGGTCTGCTCCAGGGCCAGCGGGACCTCGGCGAGGTCTGCCGCATGATCATGAACGAGGTCACCCCGCTGGTCGAGGCTCAGCTCGGCGCGTTCTTCCTGGCCGGTATCCACGACGAGGCGACCCGGCTGTGGCTGACCGCCTCGTACGGGTACGTGGCGCCCGACCACGAGGTCGTGTTCGCACCCGGCGAGGGTCTGGTCGGACAGGCGGCGGTGTCCCGCCGGGTGATCCGGGTCAGCGCGGCACCCGACCACCGGATCACCATCCGGTCGGGTCTGGCCGAGACCGCCCCCGGTGACCTGGTCGTCCTGCCGATCCTGTTCGAGGGCGAGGTCCTCGGCGTGATCGAGTTCGCCTCGGTCAGCTCGTTCTCCGACCTGCACCTGGGCTTCCTGGAGCGGCTGGTCGCGACGATCGGTATCGCGCTGAACACGATCCAGGCCAACCGCCGTACCGAGGAGCTGCTGGCCCAGTCCCAGCGGCTGGCCCTGGAGCTGCAGGAACAGTCGGCCGAACTCCAGCGCACCAACGCCGAGCTGGAGGAGAAGGCGACCCTGCTGTCGGAGCAGAACGCCAACATCGAGACCAAGAACCGCGAGATCGAAATGGCCCGGCTGGGCCTGGAGGAGAAGGCGCTGGAGCTGACCCAGGCCTCCCAGTACAAGTCCGAGTTCCTGGCCAACATGAGCCACGAGCTGCGTACCCCGCTGAACTCGCTGCTGCTGCTGGCCCGGCTGCTCGCCGAGAACTCCGAGCAGAACCTCAGCGCCAAGCAGATCGAGTTCGCCCGGACCATCCACTCCGCCGGTTCGGACCTGCTCGCGCTGATCGACGACATCCTCGACCTGTCCAAGATCGAGGCGGGCCGGATGGACGTGGAAACGTCCGAGGTGCAGATCGGCGACGTCCGCGCGTACGTGGAGCAGGCGTTCGCCCCGCAGGCCGAGGAGAAGGGGCTGCGGTTCGGGGTCGAGGTCGCGGCCGGCGTACCCGAGGCGATCGTCACCGACGCGCAGAAGCTCCAGCAGGTACTGCGCAACCTGCTCTCCAACGCCGTCAAGTTCACCGACACCGGGTCGGTCACCCTGCGGATCGCGCCGGCCCCGGCCGACCTGGAGTTCGACCTGCCGGGGCTGGCCGGGAGCCGGCAGGTGATCGGGTTCACCGTCGCGGATACCGGGATCGGGATCTCCGACGACAAGCTCACCCTCATCTTCGAGGCGTTCCAGCAGGCCGACGGTACGACCAGCCGCAAGTACGGCGGCACCGGACTGGGCCTGTCGATCAGCCGGTCGCTGGCCCGACTGATCGGCGGCTGGATCACGGTGTCCTCCGAGCCGGGTGCCGGATCCAGCTTCACCCTGTACCTGCCCGAGGCCCTGCTGGTCGACACGTTCGCCGCCTCGGCGGGCCTGCCGCTGGGGCTGTCCATACCGATGTCCATCGCGATCCCGTCGGTCAGGCGTACGACGCCGGCGATCCTGCGGCCCTCGGCGGTACCGGACCGGCCGGCGAGTGCCGCGGCACGCCGGCTCGACGGGTCGACCGTACTGATCATCGACGACGACGTACGCAACGTCTTCGCCCTGACCAGCGCCCTGGAGCTGCACGGGATGACCGTGCTGTACGCCGACAACGGGGCGTCCGGCATCCGGATGCTCGCCGAGCACCCGGACGTGGACGTCGTGCTGATGGACGCGATGATGCCCGACCAGGACGGGTACGAGACGACCCGGGCGATCCGCCGCAACCGGCGCTTCGCCGACCTGGCGGTCATCTTCCTCACCGCCAAGGCGATGCCGGGGGACCGGGAGTCGGCGATCGCGGCCGGTGCCAGTGACTACATCACCAAGCCGGTGGACCTGGACGAGCTGCTTGAACTGATGGCCGCCTGGGTATCCAGGGCAACACATGAATGACGCTCACGGAGGTGCGCGGGTGGTGGGGCTGGCCGACGGTGCCGGACAGGCGAAAGCGCTCCTGGTGGACGACCGGCGGGACAACCTGATCGCGTTGGAGGCGATCCTGCAGGGGCTGCCGGTCGAGGCGGTCGCCGTGGAGAGCGGTGCGGCGGCGCTCAAGCAACTGCTCATCGACGACTTCGCGGTGATCCTGCTCGATGCCCAGATGCCGGAGATGGACGGCTTCGAGACGGCGAGTCACATCAAGCAGCGGGAACGTACCCGGCACGTACCCATCATCTTTCTGACCGCCGCGGACCGGGACGCGCAGCTTGCCCTGCGGGGGTATGCGGCCGGCGCGGTGGACTACCTGACCAAGCCGTTCGACCCGTGGGTGTTGCGGGCGAAGGTGTCGGTGTTCGTGGAGCTGTGGACCAAGAGCCGGCAGCTTGAGGCGCACGCCGAGTCGACCCGGCAGTTGCGCGCGCTGGTGACGGCCGTCGACGAGGCGGTGGCGTTGTCGCGGGTCGGTGGCGAGCCGGCGAAGGCGCTGGAGATCCTGGAGCGGGCCCGGCCGTAGCGGGTCGGGTCAGTGGATCATCAGGGCCGGGCGCAGCCCGGTGATGTCCAGCACCCGCAGCAGGAAGTCGCCGACGTTGGTGAGCACCAGGCAGCTCTGCGCGAGGCCGGCCTTGCGGGAGAGCACGACCAGCGTGCCCAGGCCCTGGGAGTCGCAGAACGTGACGCCGGACATGTCGAGCACGACCCGGGGCGGCCCGTCGGCGAGCAGGTCGGTGACCAGGCCCGACAGCCGGGGCGCGGAGGACAGGTCGATCTCGCCCGAGAGGTTCACCACCACCTCGGACGGCGAGCGCTGTACCGAGATGGACAGCTCCGGACGATCCACGGGCACAGCCTATCTTGGCCTTCCCGCATCAGCCGGTCCAGTGATGCCGGGCCGGCTGACGTGGTGGCGCGGCCGGCTGAGATACTTGCGGAGCTGTGAGCGACTCGGAACCGCCTGCCTCGCAGGCCCTCTACGCCCGCGCCCGCGCCGTCACCCCGGGCGGGGTGAATTCACCCGTTCGGGCCTTCCGGGCGGTCGGGGGTACGCCCCGGTTCATCGCCGCCGGGCAGGGGTGCTGGCTGACCGATGTGGACGGACGCCGGTACGTCGACCTGGTCTGCTCCTGGGGGCCGCTGATCCACGGGCACGCGCACCCGGTCGTGGTGGCCGCGCTCGCGGAGGCCGCCGCGAAGGGTACGAGTTTCGGCGCGCCTACGCCGGGTGAGGTCGAGCTGGCCGAGGAGCTGGTCGCCCGTACCGCCGTGGAGCAGGTACGGCTGGTCAACTCGGGTACCGAGGCGACCATGTCGGCGCTGCGGCTGGCGCGTGGCTACACCGGCCGTACCACGATCGTGAAGTTCGCCGGCTGCTACCACGGGCACGTGGACGCGCTGCTGGTCGCGGCCGGGTCCGGGGTGGCCACCCTGGCGCTGCCGGACTCGCCCGGGGTCACCGGTACCGACACCATCGTCCTGCCCTACAACGACCTGGCCGCCGCGCAGGCGGTGTTCGCCGAGCGGGGCGACCAGATCGCGGCGGTCATCACCGAGGCCGCGGCCGGCAACATGGGCGTGATCGCCCCCCGGCCCGGCTTCAACGCCGGGCTGGCGGCGCTGTGCCGGCGGTACGGGGCGCTGTTCATCGTCGACGAGGTGATGACCGGGTTCCGGGTCGGCCGTTCCGGCTGGTACGGGCTGGAACCGGTGGACGCCGACCTGTGGACCTTCGGCAAGGTGATGGGCGGCGGGCTGCCCGCCGCTGCGTTCGGTGGCCGGGCCGAGATCATGGAACGGCTCGCCCCGGCCGGCCCGGTGTACCAGGCCGGTACCCTCTCCGGGAACCCGCTGGCCTGCGCGGCCGGGCTGGCCAGCCTGCGCCTGGCCACGCCCGAGGCGTACGCGACGCTGGACGCGACCGCGGCCACCGTCGGGAAGCTGGCCACCGGGGCGCTGTCCGCCGCCGGGGTACCGCACCGGCTCTCGACCGCCGGCAACATGTTCTCGGTGTTCTTCACCGACGCGCCGGTGACCGACTACCTCGGCGCGCAGACCCAGGACGTGGCCGCGTTCCGGGCGTTCTTCCACGCCATGCTCGACCGTGGCGTGTACCTGCCGCCCAGTGCGTACGAGGCGTGGTTCGTCTCGACGGCCATCGACGACGCGGCCCTGGAGCGGATCGCGGCGGCACTCCCGGAAGCGGCGAAGGCGGCGGCTCGTGTCTGACACCGTGGTACACGTCGTCCGGCACGGTGAGGTCGACAACCCGAAGAGGATCCTGTACGGCCGGCTGCCCGGGTACCGGCTGTCCGAGCTGGGCGTACAGATGGCCAAGGCGGCCGCCGAGTCGCTGGCCGGGCGGGACGTCACGTACCTGGTCGCCAGCCCGCTGGAACGGGCGGTGCAGACCGCCGGGCCGTTCGCCGAGCGCTTCGGACTGCCGGTGGTCACCGACGAGCGGCTGCTGGAGAGCACCAACGTCTTCGAGGGCAAACGGTTCGGGGTCGGTGACGGGGCGCTGCGGTACCCGGCCAACTGGTGGGTGCTCCGTAACCCGGTCACCCCGTCCTGGGGCGAGTCGTACCGGCTGATCGCGGACCGGATGTACGCCGCCCTGGCCGACGCCCGCGCCGCGGCCGAGGGCCACGAGGCGGTGTGCGTCTCCCACCAGTTGCCGATCTGGACGCTGCGCCGGTTCTGCGAGCGCCGCCGGCTCTGGCACGACCCGCGTCGCCGCCAGTGCGCGCTGGCCAGCGTCACCAGCTTCCACTTCGACGGCGGGTACCTCGCCGTGCTGCTGTGCGCCGTCCTGCTCTCCGGGTGCAGCACCGGAACGGACGCCGTGCACAGCGGCGGCGGGGGGAACCGGTACGTGGCCGGGGACGGGCGCACGATCGTGTACGCCCTGGCGGACCGCAAACCGGCTCCGGCGGTACAGGGGTCCACTGTGGACGGTGGCACGTTCGACCTCGCCTCGGTACGCGGTCACGTCGTCGTCATCAACTTCTGGGCGTCGTGGTGCGCCCCGTGCCGGGTGGAGGCCGCCGACCTCGAAGCCGTCCATGTGTCCACAAAGGGCAGTGGAGTCACCTTCGTCGGTGTGGACAGCCGGGACGAGCGGGACGCGGCCAAGGCGTTCCTCGCCGGCCGGGTCACGTACCCGAGCCTGTTCGATCCGGCCGGGCGGATCGCGTTGCGCTTCCACGACGTACCGCCGACCACGCTGCCCGCCACGCTGATCGTGGACAAGACCGGGCGGATCGCCGCGGTGATCCGGGCCAGCGTCACCCAGGACGCACTGGCCAGGCTGGTCGGGCAGATCGCCACGGAACCCTGATGAGCTTCGCCGCGCTGGCCAGCAGCGGACCGCTCGTCGTGGCGGTCGGCGTCGCCGCGCTCGCCGGCCTGGTCAGCTTCCTGTCCCCGTGCGTCCTGCCGCTGGTGCCGGGCTACCTGTCCTACGTCACCGGCATGGCCGGCGCCGACCTGGACGCGGCGCTGGGCACCGATCCGCACGGCCGCCCCGTGGAAGCCAGCGGCGAGAAGGCGCGCGGCCGGATCCTCGCCGGTGGGCTGCTGTTCGTCGCCGGGTTCACCGTGGTCTTCACGCTCACCGGGGTACTGGTGGCGC
>VAXX01000533.1 GCA_005885115.1 Actinomycetota bacterium
CAGCCGGCCGTCCTCCCGGCGCAGCACGCCGTAGTGATCGCCGTCGCCGGTGTCCCGCTGCCGGCCGGCCACCTCCGTGCACCACACCAGACCGTCCAGCGGCCCGTCCTCGACCGGGCGGCGGAGCCAGCGCCGGGTCAGCCGATCCGCCATGATCGTATCCACGTCCGGCGCGTCGGCGATCTCCAGTGGCCGGACGTGCAGCCGGGGCGTCGCCACGACCAGGGCCGGGAAGCGCCGGACCGGCAGGACGGGGGCCCCGGTCACGACACCAGCCGCAACGTGTTCTCCTCGCCGTACTCGGCGCTCCCGCCGTACTCGGACCCGCTGGCCGCGGCGGTGATCAGCCGGCTGGCGATGTCCGGCCGGCCGGCCCAGTGCAGGCACAGGTAGGAGGCGTGGACGCCGCCGCGGACGAAGCCCTCGGGCTGGCCGCCCGGCCAGGACCAGGCCGGGTGCTGACCGGCGCGCGGCGTCACCAGGCCCCCCACCGGGTGCTCCCCGGTACGTCCCACGACGTCCAGAACCCCGCACATCGGCCGCCCGTCGAACTCGCGGGCCAGCCAGGCCAGCCCGATACCCTCGGCCACGATCGGGCGGCCGGTCAGGGCGAACTGGCGTACCCGGGTGGCGAGCGCGACGTTGGCCGCCAGCTCGTCCAGGTACGCCTCGGGCAGCCCACCGCCGACGACCAGCGCGCTCGTGTTCCCGGGCAGGGTCTCGTCGCGCAACGGATCGACCATGGCCACCTCGGCACCGGCGGCGGTGAGCAGCTCGGCCGCTTCGGCGTAGCCGTACGCGCAGCGGGCCGAGCCGGCGACCGCGATCACCGGACGCGTCCCCGGGGCGGCGGTGCCGGGTGGGCGCCACACCTCGGCCACCAGCCGGGGCGCCGAGCGGGCCAGGGCGAGTACCCGGTCCAGGTCCACGGCGCCGGCGACCACCTCGCCCAGGTGCCGGACCGCCCGGGTGGCGGCCACACTGTGGTGTACGACCGGCACGACCCCCTCGGCCCGCGCGGGCAGCCCGCTGCGGGGCAGCTCCCGCTGCCGGACCGCGCCGAGCACCGGTACCCCGATCTCGTCCAGCGACTCGCGCAGCAGGTCCTCGTGCCGGTCGGAGGCAACCCGGTTCAGGATCACGCCACCGAGCCAGAGCAGCTCGTCGTAGGCCCGGAAGCCGTGGGTCAGCGCGGCGACCGACTGTCCCATCGCGGCCACGTCGACCACCAGTACGACCGGCGCGCGCAGCAGCCCGGCGAGCCCGTCGTACAGGCCCATCGTCCCTTCGACCACGGCGATGTCGGCGCCGGCGGACCCGTACGAGAACAGTGGCCCGACCGTCGCGGCGCCGACCAGCCGCGGGTCGAGATTGCGGCCCGGCCGGCCGGCGGCCAGGCCCAGGTACGCGGCGTCGACGTGGTCCGGCCCCACCTTGAACCCGGCCGTCTTCAGGCCGCGCGCCCGCAACGCGGCGAGCAGCCCGACAGCCACCGCCGTCTTGCCGTGACCGGAGGACGGGGCGGCGATCACGACCCGGGGTACGGCGGTCATTGACGGCTCCTACGCTCAGCGGCGCCTGGTCTCGGTCGACGGGCTCCGGCAGCCGTGACGATACCCAAGCAGGGCCACTCCGAACGCTCCCGGTAGCGTGGACTGGCGTGTACCGCTTCCTGTTCACCCCGCGCTGGTTGGGCTTCGCCGCGCTGATGGTGCTCCTCGCGGTGACCATGGTCGGGCTGGGCCGGTGGCAGCTGTCCCGCTTCCACGAACGCAGCGCGATCAACGCCCGGATCGACGCGGCCGCGCGTACCGCGCCGGTGCCGCTGGATCAGGTGGCGCCGGTCGGTCAGGCGCCGGCTGCCGCAGCGGCCTGGACACGGGTGCGCGTGACGGGCACCTTCGACGCCGGCCACCAGGTGCTCGCCCGGGACCGGGCAATGGACGACACGGTCGGGTTCGAGGTGCTGACCCCGCTGGTACGGGCCGATGGCAGCGCCGTACTCGTGGACCGGGGCTGGTTGGCGGCCCCGATGTCCGGAGCGCCGTCGGTGCCCGCCCCGCCCTCCGGCGAGGTGACCGTATCGGGGCGGCTGCACCTGGCCGAGAGCCGGCCCGACCGGCCGCTGACCATCGACGGTCAGCTCGAGGTACGCCGGATCGCCCCGGCCCGGCTGGCCGGCACCGTCCCGTACCGGCTGGTCGAGGCGTACGTGCTGCGGGACGAGCCGGCCGAGGCCGGCCTGACCGCGATCCCGTCCGACCACGAGAACGCCGCCATGAACGCCGGGTACGTCGTGCAGTGGTGGGCCTTCGCCGCCCTGACCCTGGCCGGTTTCGGCTGGGCCGCCCGCCGTCAGGCGCTCGGCCCGGACCGGTTCGACCCCGACGCCGACCTGACGGAGGCTCCGGTATCGCCGGCGGTCTGATGTAATCGGCGCATGGTGGAGCCCAATACGCCGCTCCCGTACGGCGACCCCTGGCAGTCCAACACCGTGCCGGTGCCCGCCTCGGGACCGCCGAACTCGCTGATCCCGGTGACGTCGGCGTACCCGATGCCCGAACCG
>VAXX01000509.1 GCA_005885115.1 Actinomycetota bacterium
GGCCGGCGTACTCGCTCAGCCGGATCAGCGCGTCGCACAGCAGGTCGACCGGGTCGCGCCCGGAGCGCTCCTGGAGTTCGTCCTGCCACTCCTGCGGCAGCAGGTTGGCCAGATCCTCCTCCAAGTCGCGCCGGTCAAAGAGGGTGAGGATGCCGTCGAGCTTGTCGAGGAAGCCCTGGTCCAGCGTCCAGGTCAGCGGGTAGAACGACGGGTCGCGCCCGATCACGCGTGAGGTCCGGTCCGACGGCACGCGTACCTCCTTGAACGGTCCTGTTAGCCTGCCGGATCGTACCGCCAGGGGTCCACACCAACGATGGAGGTCAATTGCACCCGCCGGCGCTCGACCTGCTGACCCAGGCCCAGGCGCGGGCCGCCCGCGGTGACCGGGTGGCCGCCGCCGACGACGCGCGGTACGCCCTGCACCTCGGGCTGCCCGGACCGGTCGAACGGGCCCGCGCTCTGGTCCTGTGCGGGGACAGCGCCCGCCAGGAGAACATGCACCGCACCGCGGTCGACGACTACACGGCCGCCATCGAGGCTGATCCCGGGTGCGCCGCCGCCTATCTGGGGCGCGGCCTGAGCCGGCTGGTTCGGGACGACCCGGATGGCGCCGCGGCGGATTTCGCGCGGGTCCTCGAACTCGACCCGGAGCCGGCCGTGCGGGCGGCGGCGCTACGCGAACGTGGCCGCGCCGCCGGCGCCGCGGGGGACGCCGATCTGCGCGTGGCGGTGGCCGCCGGAGACGACGAGGCGGCATCGTTGCTGGCCGCCCGGTCCGGGATCCGTTCGGCGGCGGAGTACCTGCGGTTCGGGCACTGGCTGGCCGGGGTCGGGCGGGAACCGGAGGCCGTCGAGGCGGTCGCCCGGGCGGTCGAGCTCGGGGCGGACGACCTGCTCCCGCTCGCCGACCTGTACGTCCGGGTCGGCCGGTACGACGAGGCGGTTGACGGGTGCACCCGGGTGCTCGCCGAGGATCCGGACAACGCTCTGGCGTACGCGCTGCGGGGCCGGGCGCACTACGAGGCCGAGCGCGACGACGCGGCGCTCGACGACCTCGACCGGGCCCTGACCCGCGACCCGCAAATGGCCCTGGCCACGCGGATCCGGGGCGAGGTACACCTGGCCAACGGTCGGTACGCCGCTGCCGTTGCCGAGCTGACCCGCGCCATCGAACTGGCTCCGTGGGACGGCGCGACCTGGTACTACCGGGCCTTGTGCCACGATCGGTTGGGTGACCCGGTGGCGAAGCAGCGGGATCTGCTGGCCGCCGAGCTGGCCGGGTACGCCCGGGCGGGTGTGGTCCGCCGCGGGGTGTTCGGGTTGGAGACGGCCGACGATTTCACCGAGGCCGGTATCCGGTGCCTGGCCGCGGGGGCGTACGACGACGCGGTGGCCAACTTCGAACGGGCGGCGCAGTTGTGGCGACAGCACACCCGGGTAGCGGACGACCGCCCGTACCGGAGGCTGTATCTCGCGGTGAGCCTGCGCGGACTGGCCAAGGTGTACCGCGGCGACGACACGGTCGCGGACCTGGAGGCCGCGGTCCAGGCGCGGCCTTCGTTCTTCAGCGGTCACCTCAACCTGGCCCGTGCCCACGTCCGCCGGGGTGAGCCGGCGCTGGCGCTCGCCCCGCTGGCCGCGACGATCCGCCTGGAGACGGGGTGGCCGGGCCCGCGGCTTGAGTACGCGGCGGTGCTGCAGTCGCTTCAGCGGCACCAGGAGGCGGTGGACCAGCTGACCGCCGTCGTGTCCCTGCGTGCCAGTACGCCCGCGCAGCGGGTGGCCGCGTACCGCGCCCGGTCGGCCGCGTACCAGGCACTGGACCTGTGGGACGAGGCCGTGGCCGACCTGGAGCAGGCCAAGGTGGCCGCCGAGCGCGGGCAGCTGGCCGTGGCCTGGGAGCTGCCCGAGGAGATCGAGCGTCTTCGCAAGATCAGCCCGCGCCAGTTCGAGCGGGACAGCGTCGCCGCGCGCGCCGAGGAGGCGGCCGGCCGGGTCGCCCTGCTTCCGGTACGCGAGCTGCCCAACGCCCCATCGCCCGTCGTCGTGCCCGGCCTACCCGCCGGGTGGTCGGTCGTGTCGGTGTCGCCGGACGGGGATCACCTGATCGCCGGTTCCCCGACGCTGCTGCGCGAACGGCGCGGGCGGGAGGGCGTGTTCGCGCCGCTCCTGCAGGGCGGGTGGTACGTGGGCGCGGTCCACCTGGCCGACGGGCTCGGCGCGGCACTCGCCGACGGGCGTACCGCCGGGTTCGACCCGGACGACCCGGACATGCGGACGCTGCTGGAGGTGCGCGGGTACCGGCTCGGCCCCGAGACCCCCGCCACCGACCTGTCGATGGCCACCCCGCCGGCACTGTTCCTGGTCGACCTGGCGGAGGAGCGCGGCACCCCGCTGCTCACAACCATCACGGTACGGGCGCGAACGCTGCACGCCGTGCTCGGTGGCCGGATCCTCGTACTACGCCGGCCGTACGGGCCGGGGTGGCATACCGCGGTCCTCGCGGTACAACACCGGCGACTGGTACTGCTGGCCCGGCTCGGCCCGGACGTTGGTGACGTGTACGAGGCTGACGGGCGGGTGTACGGATCGGCCGGCTACGAGTTCCTCGGCCTGGCCGAGGCGCTGCAGCGCGGTACCGGCCAACGGGTGTCGGAGATCCCGGACGGCTTCGAGGACATCCCCGAGCCCGAACCGGTGGAGCTCGTGGTGTCCGGAGCCGCCGGGCTGCGGCTGGTACCGGTCGTCGATCCGCCCACCCCTGCCCGGATCGGCGCCGCAGCCCATACCCTGCTGGGGCGGGGGGACTGGCTGGACACCGTGCGGAACGGGCCGTACGCGTTCGCGCTCACGTACCAGGGCGATGCGCGGTACCGGGCGTCCCTGCTCGACGGATCGACCATCCGCCCGATCGAGCCACCGCTGCTCGCGCGTCGGTTCCAATACGCGTTCCGGCCCGACGCCAGCGCCCTACTCCTCGGCGTGGACACCGAGCTGTACGAGGTGGACTGCGCCTCGGGCACCGCCACGCCGCTCGCCGGTGGGGAGCCGGTCGTCGCCGTCGCTGCCGTGGCTGACCGGTACGCGGTGATCCGCCGCCGGGTCGAGTACGCCGGCCGGATCGAGTTCTACCCGTTCGGCACGGTCACCCCGGCCGGTGAGTATCCGTGCGGCCATCTCGACGTCCTGGAGAGCCTGGCCGGCAACCGGGTACTGCTGGTCGGCTGGGCGAACGACATCGCTCCGGAGAACCATCCCGGGGCCGTGGACTGTGCCGGTGTGCCCGAGCCCGAGACGCAGCTGCTCGCGGTACGCGCCGACGGGGTCCGGGTACTCGGATCGGTGGCGACCGCGCTGTCCACCGGCTGGCAGGTCGATGACCGCAGCTTCGTCGGCCGGGCGGACGGCCGGTACTGGGAGCTGATCGGGGTGGACGCGGTGCTGGACGGCGGCGGCGACCGGTAACCGCGGCTCGCGCCGCACCCGGTTTGACGCGGGCCGCAACCGGGTCGCGGCAGTCGCGCACAAAGACTTGCACAGGCGGTGTACGCCGTGCGACGCACGACCGCGTCCTGGTGCGCAAAGCGTTGTGCCTGTGGGGGTTCTGGCCGTTGCGGCGCTGCCGCGTTACTGGCGTAGCTGGTCGCGGATCGTCTCCAGGTCGTGGATGCGCGTGGGCGGCTGGCCGCGGCCGGTACCGTGCCAGAGCTGGGCCGTCGGGGTCGCCAGCAGCACCGCGCGCAGCGGCTCGTGTCCACTGAACTTGGCGTGCATCGCCTCTCGCATCACCGCGTGCCTGAGCCCATCCCACTGGCGCAACTGCGGGTCGTCGAGCAACACGAGCTTGCGGTGCTTGCGTGCCATCGCGCCGTCGCCCCGGGCCAGCGCGGTGCCGCTCTCCAGCGCGAACCGCTCGGCCAGTGCCGGATCCGCCAGGGCGATCTTCGCCGCCTGGAACGCGTGCTCGACCGTGCGGTAGGTGCGCTGCCTGAGCATGAAGTCGGCCGGCCAGAAGTTCGACAGCATCCGCCGCCAGTGCCGCACGCCCGCCAGCGGGGCATAGCGAGCCGGGTCGGCGACTCCCTCGTGGACTCCGTGCCCCGGCGGCAGATCGGCCGAGCCGGAGAAGAAGTACAGGCGATCCGCAATCGTCGTCACGCATCGCACAGTAGGGCCCGGGTACGACACATTTCCGCGCCCGCCAACCGGCACTGGTCCTGGCCCGGGCGCCGGTCTCCGCCACACTGATGCGATGCCGTTCGTCGTGCCGGCATACCGCTCGGCGACGCCCTGGTGTCGTTCGTCGCGCGCTGGTGCCAGCCGAGCGCTCGTAGGTGGACAACGTGCGGCCGCTCGGCGACACACTGTGCGATGTTCGAACGCGGTGACCCGGGGAACGAGGTGGCTGGGATGGCGGACTCGCCGGCCGCGCCGGAACCGCAGGTGGCCGAGGTCGCCTCGTCCAACACGGTGACTCACCCCGATGACGGTGAGTCACCGGTGTTTGTCTTTCCCGGCCAGGGTACACAGTGGCCGGGGATGGCGGTCGGGTTGCTGGGCAACGAGGTGTTCGCGGCCCGCATGGGGGAGTGCGCGCGGGCTCTCGCCCCGTACGTGGACTGGTCGCTGAATGACGTGCTGGCGGATGAGCGTGCGCTGCAACGGGTGGATGTGGTCCAGCCGGCTCTGTTCGCGTTGATAGTGTCGTTGGCGCGACTGTGGGAGGCCAACGGCGTACGGCCGGCCGCGGTCGTCGGGCACTGCGTCGGCGAGATCGCCGCGGCGTGCGTGTCGGGGGCGTTGTCCCTGGAGGAGGCGGCGCTTGTCGCCAGCGTCTGGGGCCGGGCGAAGGCCCGGCTGGCCGGGCGCGGTGCCATGGCGGCGGTGTCCCTGCCGCCGCACCAGGTGCGTACCAGGCTGGGCGACCACCTGACGATCGGTGCCGTGAACGCGGCGAACGCCACGGTCGTGTCGGGCGCCCCCGATGCGGTGGACGGGTTGGTCCGGGAACTCGGTGCGGCGGGCATCGCGGCGCGGCGTATCCCGATCGACGTCGCCGTACACTCCGCCCAGATAGCCGAGATCAGGGACGAGGTGCTCGCCGGGCTCGCCGGGATCCGCCCGCGACCGCCATTGATCCCGTTCTATTCCGGGGTACTCGGTCGGCGCGTTGGTACCGAGACACTCGACGCCGGATACTGGTATGCCGCGATCCGGGAGCCGGTCCGGTTCGCGCGGGCGGTGCAGGCGCTGCGGGACGACGGGTACCGGACGTTCGTGGAAGTCAGCCCTCATCCCGCCCTGACGTCGGCCGTGCGCAGTGTCGGCGAGGACGTGGTGTGTGTCGGTTCCCTGCGCCGCGGCCACGGCGACCCGGACGAGTTCGACAGGTCGGTGGCGGAGCTCAGGAACCGTTTCCTGGTACCGGAGGAGCCGCCCCCGCCACCGGGGGAGCCGATCGCCATCGTCGGGATGGCGTGCCGGTACCCCGGTGACGTGCGGTCCCCGGAGGACCTGTGGCGGCTGGTGGACAGCGGCCGCGACGCGATCAGCGAGTTCCCCGGCAACCGGGGGTGGGATCTGGAGGCGCTGGCCGACCCGGAGCAGGGCAGCTACACCAGGCGCGGCGGTTTCCTGCACGACGCCGACCAGTTCGACGCGGAGTTCTTCGGAATATCGCCGCGCGAGGCGACGGCGATGGACCCCCAGCAACGGCTCCTGCTGGAGACGTCGTGGGAGGCGGTCGAACGGGCCGGCATCGATCCGCATTCCCTGCACGGTACGGCGACCGGTGTGTTCGTCGGTGCGATGACGCACGACTATGGTCCTCGCCTGCACGACGCGGGCGAGTTCGGCGGTTATCTGCTCACTGGCAAGAGCGTGAGCGTGGCCTCGGGCCGGATCGCGTACACCCTCGGCTTGCACGGCCCGGCGGTCACGGTGGATACCGCCTGCTCGTCCTCGCTTGTCGCGCTGCACTGGGCCGCACAGGCGCTGCGGGCGGGGGACTGCTCGCTGGCCCTGGCCGGCGGCGCGGCGGTGCTGGCCACGCCCGGCATGTTCGTCGAGTTCTCCCGGCAACGTGGCCTCGCACCGGACGGCAGGTGCAAGTCCTTCTCCGCTGACGCGGACGGTACGAGCTGGGCCGAGGGCGCCGGGGTGCTGCTGCTGGAACGCTTGTCGGACGCCCGGCGCCACGGCCATCCGGTGCTCGGGGTCATCCGCGGTTCCGCGGTCAACCAGGACGGTGCCAGCAACGGGCTGGCCGCACCGAACGGGTCCGCGCAGCGGCAGGTGATCCGGCGGGCGTTGGCCAACGCGGGACTGTCCGCCGCCGACGTGGACGCGGTCGAGGCACACGGCACCGGTACCCGGCTCGGGGACCCCATCGAGGCGCAGGCGGTACTGGCGACGTACGGCCAGGATCGGGAACGGCCGTTGCTGCTGGGGTCGCTGAAGTCCAACATCGGGCACGCGATGGCCGCCGCTGGCGTCGGCGGCGTCATCAAGATGACGATGGCGTTGCGATACCGGCGTCTGCCCAGGACGTTGCATGTGCGCGAGCCATCCGCCGAGGTGGACTGGTCGGCCGGGTCCGTGTCGCTGCTGACCGAGGCGGTGGACTGGCCCGACAGCGGCCGGCCGGCTCGGGCGGGCGTGTCGTCGTTCGGGATCAGCGGTACCAACGCGCACGTGATCGTGGAGGAGCCGCCGCCCCCCTGCACCGCCGCCGACCGCGAAGCCGGCGGTGCCGCCCGCGGTCCAGTTGCCTGGGTCCTGTCGGCGAAGTCCGCGCCGGCCCTGCGCGCCTACGCCGCCCGGCTGCGGGAGCAGCCCGGGGCTCCGGCGGACATCGGCGCCTCGCTGCTCGCCCGGTCCCGGTGGGGCCACCGCGCGGTGGTGGTCGGGTGGGACCGGGCGGAGCTTGTCGAGGGCCTGGACGCGCTCGCGGCGGACCGGCCGGCGGGCAACGTCGTCCATGGCGTCGCGGGCAGTCCGGGCGGGGCCGTCTTCGTGTTTCCGGGCCAGGGCGCGCAATGGGCCGGGATGGCCGACGAACTGGTACGCACCTCGCCGGTGTTCGCCGCGCGGATGCGGGAGTGCCGTGCGGCGCTGGCACCCTATGTGGATCTGGGCACGCTGGACACCGGCGCGGGGGTGGACGCGATCCAGCCGCTGTCGTGGGCCGTGATGGTGTCGCTGGCCGCGCTGTGGCGTTCGTACGGTGTCGAGCCCGCCGCCGTTGTCGGGCACAGCCAGGGCGAGATCGCCGCCGCCTGTGTGGCGGGCGCGCTGTCGTTGGAGGACGCCGCCCGGGTGGTTGCCTTGCGCAGCAAGGCGTTGCGACGGCTGTCCGGGCGGGGTGGCATGGCCGCGGTCGGGGCCGTACCCGAGCCGCTCGACGACCGGCTGGCGGTCGCGGCAATCAACGGTCCCTCGTCTGTGGTGCTGTCCGGCGACGTCGACGCGCTGGATCTGGTTGGCGGCCGCCGGATCCCGGTCGACTACGCCTCGCACTCCCCGTACGTGGCGGAGATCCGCGACGAGCTGCTGGAGGTACTCGCGGGGATCGAGCCCGCCACGTCGGACGTACCGTTCTACTCCACGGTCACCGGCGACCTGCTCGACACACGCGTACTGGACGCCCGGTACTGGTACCGGAACCTGCGCCAGACCGTCCGCTTCCAGGAAACCGTACAGCGGCTGGCCGGGCGCGGGCACGGCACGTTCATCGAGTGCGGCCCGCATCCCGTGCTGTCCCAGGCGATCTCCGAGACGCTGCCCGACGCGGTGGTCGTCGGATCGCTGCGGCGCGGCGCCGGCGGGCTGGACCGGTTCATGCTGTCGCTGGCCGAGGCGTACGTACGTGGTGTCGAGGTCGACTGGCGGCTGGCCGGTCGCCGGGTCGGCCTCCCGACCTATGCGTTCCAACGCGACTCGTACTGGCTGGCCGACGCGGCCCAACGTGGCACCGGTGGCTTCGAGACGGTCGAGCTGGCCGACGGCGCGACGGTACTGACCGGACGGCTGTCGCTCGCGACCGATCCGTGGCTCACCGATCACCGGGTACTGGGTACCGCCGTGGTACCCGGCGCCGCGATCGTCGAACTCGTGTCGCGCGCGGGTACCGGCCGGCTGGACGAGCTGACCCTGCAGGCGCCCCTGGTGCTGCCCGAGGACGGGGTTGTCGAGGTACAGGTCGTCGTCGGACCGCCCGATGCGGACGGCCGGCGCACGGTGACCGGGTACGCCCGACCGGAGGGCGGACCGGACTGGACGGTCCACGCGACCGGAACCTGCGCGCCCGGGACCGCAGCCGCGGACCCGGTCGGGGCCTGGCCCCCGCCCGGCGCCACGCCGGTACCCGTCGGCGAGGCGTACGACCGGCTCGCGGACACCGGGTACGGCTACGGGCCGACCTTCCGTGGGCTGAAGGCGTTGTGGCGCGACGGGGAGCAGCGGTACGCCGAGGTCGAGGTCGCCGAGCGGCGGTTCCCCGCCCTGCTGGACTCGGCGCTGCACGCGCTGCTGCTGGATGACGAGTACGACACGGTACGGCTGCCGTTCGCGTGGTCGGGTGTGACGATCTGGAACAGCCGGGCCACCACGGCGCGGGTGCTGGCCCGGCCGTCGGGCCACGATGCCTTCGCGGTGACCCTGGTCGATCCCGCCGGCGCGCCGATCGCAGCGGTCGAGTCGCTCGTCCTCCGGCCGCTCACCGCCGGGCAACTCCAGTCGCTGTACCGCACCGAATGGTTGGCGGTGCCGGCCACCGCCATCGGCGGTGACTGCCACGTGGTGCGGTTCGAGGGCGCGGATCCGTACCGCCTCACGGCCGACGCGCTGCGCACGATCCAGGACTGGCTGCGCGCCGACACCGGCGGACGGTTGGTCGTCGTGACCCGCGGCCTGATGGCCCAGGGCGTACGGGGGCTGGTGCGCTCGGCGCAGGCCGAACACCCCGGCCGCTTCGTGCTCGTCGACCTCGACGACCATCCGGACTCCACGCTCGCGGTGGCGCCGGGGGAGTCCGACCTTGCCGTACGCGAGGGCCGGGTCTGCGCACCCCGGCTCGTCCGCGCCGGGACACCGTCGGGCGGGCAGGTCTGGGGTCCCGACAGTACGGTGCTGATCACCGGCGGCACCGGTACCCTCGGGCGGCTCGTGGCCGAGCACCTGGTGACCGCGTACGGCGTACGCAGGCTCGTGCTGCTCAGCCGGTCCGGCGGCCCGGTACCGGAGCTGGGCGCCGACGTCACCGTCGTGGCGTGCGACGTCGCGGACCGGGAGGCGCTCGCGCGGGTACTCGCCGAGCATCCCGTGACCGCCGTGGTACACGCGGCGGGAGTGCTCGACGACGCCACGATCTCCTCGCTCACCCCGGAACAACTCGACCGGGTACTGCGACCGAAGATCCAGGGTGCGCTCAACCTGCACGAGCTGTGCGCCGGGCTCGACGCGTTCGTCCTGTTCTCCTCCGTCGTCGGTACGCTGCGCACCCCCGGACAGGCGAACTACGCGGCCGCCAACGCGTTCCTCGACGGGCTCGCCGAACACCGCCGGGCGCAGGGCCTTCCCGCGCTGTCCATCGTGTGGGGTCTGTGGGACCGGTCCACCGGGATGGGGGCGGCTGCCGACCCGCGCCCGTTCGAGGCATACGGCGTGCGGGCGATGCCGGCACCGCAAGGGCTCGCGTTGTTCGACGCCGCCTGCCGGGCGAGCGAGCCGGTGGTGGTGGCCGCCCGGAT
>VAXX01000534.1 GCA_005885115.1 Actinomycetota bacterium
TGCACGACAGCCACAACATCGAGTTCGCCTGCCGGATCTGGGGCCTGCGCGCCACCGACCTCAACCAGGGCGTGGTGTACGGGCAGCAGACCGACGAGACCGCCCGGGACGAGCGGCTGGCCACCCGGTTCGACTACGACGCGGTGTTCGGCACCGTGCTCAACCGGTTCATCGTGCTGGCCGCCCTCGGCGAGCCGCTGACCGTGTACGGCGACGGCGGCCAGACCCGGGGACTGATCGACATCCGGGACACCGCGCAGTGCATCCGGCTGGCTGCCGAGAACCCGCCGGAGCCCGGCGAGTTCCGGGTCTTCAACCAGATGACCGAGAGCATGTCCGTGCTGGAGATCGCCAAGCTGGTCGCCGACCTGCACCCCAACGAGGTGACCGTCGAGCACCTGGACAACCCCCGGGTGGAGGCCGAGGCGCACTACTACAACGTCGTGCACACCGGGCTGATCGAGCTGGGCCTGCAGCCGCACCTGCTCTCCGAGACGCTGCTGACCTCGCTGTACGGGATCGCCGACCGGTACAAGCACCGGGCCGACCCACAGGCGCTGCGGCCGACGGTACGGTGGCGGCTCACCGGGCGCTGACCGCGGTCACCCCGGTCAGGGTGCCGACGTACGCCTGGCCCCGGCCCAGGGTCGGGGAGGCGAAGTGCGGGGCGCCGCCGATCGGGAGTTGCTGGCGGACCCGGCCGGTACCGGGGTCCAGGGCGTACAGGACGCCGCCGTCGTAGTCGACGACCCACAGCGCCCCGCCACCGAGTACCGGCGAGCCGGCCGCCGGTACCGCCGCCCGCCACCGCACGTGGAGCTGCCCGCCGGTGTCCACCTGGACCGCCCGTACCCCGTCGGGGCACGGTACGTAGGCGGTGTCGCCGTCGACCGCGGCACCGCCGAAGGCCCGGCACACCCGGGCCTGGGCCACCTGCCCGCCGATCCCGCCGAAATCGAGCCCAGGTCCAGGTCCCCGTCGTTGTCGTCGGCCCAGGTGCTCGGCGCGAACCGGTCCAGCGGCTTCAGGTCGGCGTCCAACGCGATGACCGAGTCGCTGCCGTCGTACGTACCGGAGGTGGCCTCGCCGTTGCCGACGGCGTACAGCAACCGTCCATTGTGGACAGTCCCGCCGCCGGGGGTCCAGATGCCGCCCTCGCGGGAGGTCGGCACGGCGTACGCCAGCCCCGGCCCGCTGCCCGAGGTCGGGATCGCCACGACCGAGCCGACGTAGTTCGCGCAGTCCCCGGCCAGCCCGCCGTAGGCGATGTAGACGCGGTCGCCGAGCAGGGTCAGGGCAGAGCGCTGCTGGTGCGCCACCGGGTCACCCCTGGGCGGCTCGGCCGCCCGGCTCACCTTCACCGCGCCGGTACGCGCGTCGATCCCGAACAGCGTGTGGTGCGCGCCGACGGTTTCGGCCAGCGCGAAGACCAGTCCGGTCGCCGGGTCGTACACCATCGTGCTGGTGATCCCGAGCGGGTCGATGTTGCCGCAGGGCAGTTGCCGGCCCGGCATCGGCTCGCCGAGGTGTACCGACCAGCGCACCTGACCGGTGTCGGCGGCCAGCGCGGACACGGTGTCGTGCTCGGTGGCCGCGTACACCGTGTCGCCGACCAGCAGCGGCTGCCCGTACACCGCGCCGTCCAGGGCCGCCGTCCAGGCCCGCCGGAGCGTGCCCAGGGCCGGGAAGCCGGGCGCGACGCCGGTACGGGCGTTGTCCCGGTGGTACGTCGGCCAGTCCCCGTCCCCGACCGGGCCGCCCGTACCGGACGGGGACGCCGGAAGCGATCGCGCCGACGGCGCCGGGGCGGGTGCGGGTTTCGCCGCATCGCAGCCGGTGACGGAGCAGCCGGTGCCCAGCAGGAGCGCGGCGAGCACCGCCGCCGTACCACGCCGTCTCATCCGCCCACTATGCCGCAGGGCTCAGGAGGATTCCCGGTCCTCCAGGCCCACCGCCTGGCGCAGCTCGACCAGATCCTCCCGCAGCGCCGGCTTGTCCTCGCCGATCGCCGACATCAGGTCGGCCAGCGCGTCGGCCATCGCGTTGAGCTTCTGCTGGAGCGCCTCGTCCGAGCGGGTCTGGGTGTTCTGCAACAGCGCGACCAGCAGGAAGGTCACGATCGTGGTGGCCGTGTTGATGATCAACTGCCAGGTGTTGACGTCGCGGAAGACGAAGTACGACGGCACCCACACCACCACCAGAAGCACACACAACGCGAAGAACCAGGCGCGCGAGACGAACCGGGCGGCGGCCGTGGCGAACTGGTCGAACGGCGACACCTCGGGGGTGACCTCGCTGGGCATCGTCGGGTGGTCCTGTGCGGTCTTGGCCATGGTGATCTATACCCGCTCCGGCGCTCCGGCACACGCAAGGCCGTGACATGATCGATCGATGCTGCGCTTCGGTCTGCTGGGCACCGGCTACTGGGCGGCCGAAACCCAGGCGGCGGGGCTGGCCGAGCACCCGGACGCCCGGTTCGTGGGGGTGTGGGGCCGCAACCCGGCACGGGTACGGGCACTGGCCGACCGGTACGCCGTGCGCGGGTACGCGGACGTCGACGCCCTGCTCGCCGACGTCGACGCGGTGGCCGTCGCGCTGCCCCCGGACGTCCAGGCGCCGCTGGCGGTACGCGCCGCCCGGGCCGGCCGGCACCTGCTGCTGGACAAGCCGGTCGCGTTGACGGTCGAGGCGGCCGACGGGATCGTCGCGGCGCTCGACGCCGGAGGACTGTCCTCTCTGGTGTTCACCACCAACCGGTACCGGCCGGAGGTGGACGCGTTCCTCACCGGGGCCGGCCGGACCGGCGGCTGGTACGCCGGCCACGTGACCATGTACGGCGCCAACTTCGTCCCGGGCAGCCCGTACGCCGACTCGCCCTGGCGGGACCGGTACGGCGGGCTGTGGGACCTGGGTCCGCACGCGTTGTCGCTGGTCGTACCGGTACTCGGGCCGGTCGTCGAGGCACCTGAGCATCCACCTGACCCCCGGCGCGGTGCGCTGGGAGACGCAGTTCGCCGGGCCGGACGGGTGGGTCACCGTACCGACCGGAGGGGACGCGGTGGACGCGTTCCGGGTCGCGGTGGCCCGGCTGGCGCGCAACGTCGCCGACGGGATCACCCGCGATCCGCTGGACGTCCGCGCGGGACGCGACGCCGTGGCCGTCCTGGCCGCCGCGCAGACCGCGGCCGACCAAGGCCGGACCGTTCGGCTGTAGGCGCCTGGCCAGGAGCGTTCTAGGGTGTACGCCGTGCCGAACCCGCTCGCCGACGTCGCCCCCAGCCCGACCGCGACCGCCCCGTACGCGCTGATCGCCTGCCTGTGCCTGGCGATGGTCGCCGCCGCCGTGGCCGCCGTCGTCATCGTGATCGTGAAGCGGCGCCCGAAGGCGTGAGCGCTCAGGCGCGCAGCAGCAGGCCGGCGGCGAGCGAGGCCGCGTTGACGCCGACCACCACGACCGCCACGAGCGGGCCGTCATCGCCGATCCGCCACCGCAGCAGCGCCCACTCCACGACGCATACCGCCGCCTCGGCAGGCAGGAGGGCGTACGGCTGCCAGGTCGGCGGCGACCGGGTCAGCGACCACCACAGCGCCGGGTGGGTCACCAGGTTGACCGCGACCCCGAGGCGGATCGCCCGGCGGGTCGGGACGCCCAGGGCGTACCGGAGGGCCAGCGCGTACAGCGGCACCTCGACGGCCAGTGTGCCTTGCTGGTGGCGGTACGGGCACCGCTGGCCACCACGGTCCTCGGGCTGATCGGGTTCGGCGTCCTGCACAACGTGCTGGAGCTGCGGTACGTGGCCGGGCGCTTCGCGGGCGTACTCCGGGGGCGGTTCCTCGTACTGCTGCTCGGGCTCGTGTCCGGGATCGTGCTGTGCCGGCTGACCGGCGCCCGGATCCCCGAGATCCTGCTGGCGTACGGGGTGCTCGCGGCCGGCGTCGTCCACGCGGTACGCCCGGCCGGATGGCGCCTGGCGGCCCTGCTCGGGCTCGGAGCCGCCCTGACGACCTCACTGACCTGGCCGGCGTACCACTTCGTGGTGCTGGCGCACCTGCACAACGTCGTACCGCTGGTGTTCCTGTGGGAGTGGTCGCGGGCGCTGCCCACCGGCCGGACCACCTTCCGCCTGGCGCAGTTGGCCTGGGTGCTGGGCATCCCGGCGCTGATCCTGGCCGGCGTGTTCGACCCGTGGATTTCCGGCGGGCCCTCGACCGTGGCCGCGTTCGCCGGTAGCCCGGCCTCGATCGCGGCCCCGGTGGTGCCTGCGGACCTGGCCGTCGGCCTGCGCTTCCTGGTCGTCTTCGCCTACCTGCAGACCATGCACTACGTGGTCTGGGTGGGCGTCCTGCCGCGCTGCGCACCGGACGCGGCGCGGGCCTTCGACCTGCGGGTTCCGTGGCTGTCCGGCTGGCGCCCGTGGGCGCTGGGGATCGGGCTCGCCGCCACGCTCGCGGTGCTGTTCGTCGCCGACTACCGCCAGGGCCGCCTGCTGTACGCCTCCGTCGCCAGCTACCACGCCTACCTGGAGTTTCCGGTGCTGCTCGCGCTGCTGTTCGGCGCTACCAGGAGGCGACCACCGGAATGATCTCCCGGCCGATGGTCTCCAGCGGTGTGATGTCGTAGACGTCGGGTACCGCGCCGATGGTGCCCCCGAAGCCGAGGTCGGCCAGCCGGCGCAGGTCCGCCAGGACCTCGTCCACCCGCTCGCCCTTGGCGCCGACGTCCGGCACGTAGTACGCGGTCTTGAGGATCTCGTCGTAGTCCCGGCCCTCCCGCTCGCAGTGCTCGCGCAGGACCTCCAGCTTGTGCGCGACGTCCGGGGTGGCGAACAGGTTGCAGGCGTCGGCGTACCTGGCGACCAGCCGCAGGGTCTTCTTCTCCCCGCCGCCACCGACCATGATCGGCGGGTACGGCCGGCGCAGCGGCAGCGGCGAGTTCAGCGGGCGTTCCAGGTGGAAATGCCGGCCCTGGTACGGCGTCTCGTCCCCGCGACCCATCTGCTGGAAGATCTGCAGCGCCTCCTCCAGCTGCTCGAACCGGGTGGCGACCGCCGGGAAGGGTACGCCGAGCCCGCGCGACTCCTCCTCGTTCCACGCCGCGCCGATGCCCAGCCAGGCCCGGCCGCCGGACAGCACGTCCAGGGTCGTCACGGTCTTGGCGAGCAGCCCCGGGTGCCGGTACACCACCCCGGTCATCACGGTCAGCAGCTCGACGCGGGTGGTCTGCGCCGCCAGGAAGCCCAGCGTCGTGTACCCCTCCAGCATCGCGTGCTCGGGCGGCCCGAGGTGGCCGATCTGGAAGAAGTGGTCCATCACCGCGAGCCAGTGGAAGCCCTGCTCGTCGGCGCTACGGGCGACCCGGGCGAGGTCGGCGGCGAGGTGCTCGGGGCCGCCGGGGTTGGTGAAGTCGGG
>VAXX01000510.1:0-2408 GCA_005885115.1 Actinomycetota bacterium
GTTGGCAGACCCGGGCGCGCTGGCCCCGGAACGGTTCCAGCAACTCCAGCATCCGGGCGTCGGCCGGGCTGACCTGACCCGGGCGGGATTCCCGTGAACCGGCCCGGGGTGCGCCGGTCAGCGCATACACCACCTGGTGCGGGATGTGGTAGTCGCCGATGGTCACCGCGTCCGGGTCGCCGTAGGCGACGCGGGTCACCTCCGCGGCGGTCCAGATGCCGATACCCGCGATCGCGGTCAGCCGCGCGGTCGCGGCCGCCGCGTCGGCCGCCGCCTCCAGCCGGTCGGCCTGCGCGGCCGCGCGGCGCAGGGTGTCGGCCCGCTTGGCCTCGACCCCGAAGGGATGGAAGACCCAGTAGGGCGAGCCGGCCACCGCGCTGGGATCGGGCGGCAACACCAGATGGGGGTACGGGCCGGGAGCGGCTTCGCCGAAGTGCCGGACCATTTTGGCGTACGCGTTGCCCGCCTCCACCCCGGTGACCTTCTGCCCGAGGATCGTCGGCACCAGATGGGCGAACAGCCGGCCGGTACGGGTCAGCCGCAGCCCCGACCGGCGGTGCCACGCCTGCCGGACGACCGGGTGCCGGTGTGCCACCTCGGCGAAGCCGTCGACCTCGTCGCGCAGCCCGGCGATCGCGTCGGCCTGTTCGACCACCCACTCCGCCCCGGGGCCGTACCCGGTGGCGGTCAGCCTGTCGCCCTCGCGCGAGAGGTGCAGGGTGGCCGGTCCGGCCGGGGTACGGCAGGCCCACCACAACTCGGTCGCGGACAGCCGGATCGTCGGGTCCCGCCGGAACTGGGCGAGCGCGCCCAGGGTTCCGGTGAACTCGTACCGGGGCGGGAGCCGCAACTCGCGTGTCATCGTGCCGTGGCCAACGTTCGGTGCAACAGTCGGGGGTCCCCCAGCAGGGTACGCAGCCGCCGTTCCAGCCCGGCGATCGGTACCAGGTTCTGCGGTGCCCGCGGATCCTTGTACGGGCTGGAGGCGAAGCGGGGCAGGGTGACCGCCGACCGGTCGGCGAGCGCGATCGCCTCCTGCGCGGTCAGCTCCCCGGTGCACTCGATCCGTACCACCCCGGCCCATGGGGAGCCGCTCGAGCCGGGCAGCCGCAGATACCACGAATAGAGGTTGCTCAGCCCGAACACCGGCGTGCGCTGGCCGGCCTTCAGTCCGGTCACCACCCGGGTCAGGTCCGCCGACAGGTAGCTGCGGCTGTGCGTCTTGATGTAGCCGATCGCCCTCGGCAGGCTGCGCCGGCCGCGCAGCCGCCCGTCGGCGACCAGGAGATCGTCCTCGGCGCGGGTCTCGTCGCTGACCGCCGCCTCCAGCGCGCTGAGCAGCGCGCGCAGGCCCCGTTCGAGGTGGCGGTGCTCGGTGCCGTCCACCCGCGCACCCCGGTACCGGGCCGGTTCCGTCCCGACCGAGGGCGCCTGCGGTGCCGAGGTGAGCAGCGACCGGGCGAACCGGGTGGCCACCACGTCGGCCACCCCGGCGCGCAGGTCGCAGCGCACCACACCGGCGGCGTACGAGGCGGCCAGCGTCGGGTGGGCCGTGCCGGCCTCGTCCACGAACCAGCCACGGGCGTCGTTGCGCAGTACGCCGTCGACGAACAGGACCACGTCCGGCGCGCGGGCATCCGGGGCCGGCTCGCGCGGTGCCCAGGCCGGCTCGGGCAGCTCGACGCCGGGGTCGACGGCGGCGGTACTCTCCGCCGAAGGCCCGTCGGCGTCGACCGTCGCGCCGTAGCCCGGATCCCACGAGTCCCAGTACAGGCTCACCGCCGCCTCACAGCCCGATCCGTTCCACCCGGGCGGTACGGGCGTCCTTGCTGACCTGGAACCGGACCGGGATCCGCTCGGCGAGCGCGCTGACGTGGGTCACCACGCCGACCATCCGGTCCCCGCGCGCGGCAAGGCTTTCCAGGGTCGCGGCCACGGTGTCGAGGGTAGCCACGTCGAGGGTGCCGAAGCCCTCGTCCAGGATGATGGACTCCAGGCTGGCCGCGCCGGTGGACATCCCGGCGAGCTGTTCGGACAGGGCGAGCGCGAGGGACAGCGACGCCTGGAACGTCTCGCCGCCGGAGAGGGTACGCACGCCCCGGCGCAGCGCCGCGTCGTGGTGGTCCACCACGAAGAACTCGCCCTTCTCGTGGACCAGGTCGTACTGGCCGCCGGAGAGGTCGCGCAGGATCCGGGAGGCGCCGTCCACCAGCAGGTCCAGCGCCTCCTCCAGCAGCCAGCGCTCGAAGTTGTTGGCGCGCAGGTGGGTGGCCAGCGCCTTGGCGACCCGGCTGTCCCGCTCGTACCCGGCCCGGCGGGCGGTCACCTCGTCGGCCTGGGCACGCCGTTCGAGTACCCGGTCCCGGGCGGCTTCGGCACCGGCGAGCGCGACGGCGGCGGCCCGCGCC
>VAXX01000510.1:2536-9077 GCA_005885115.1 Actinomycetota bacterium
GTCGCGTACGCCGTCGACGGTACGCCACGCCTCCCGTAGCCGTACCTGCGCCTGCTCGGCGGCGGTGGTCGCCCTCCGGTGTGCCTCGCGGGCCCGGCGTAGCTCACCGGTTGCCGCGTCGAGGTCCTTACCGGCCGCCGCCAACCGGGTCAACGCCGCCCGGATCGCGTCCGGCTCCGGCGCCCCGGCCAACTGACTGTCCACTGTGGACTGTCGAGCCCGGAGCTGCGCCACCTGTGCGCTACCGGCCGCGAGCGTACGTTCGAGGTCCCGCACCGCCCGATCCCGGGCGGTGACGGCGGACTGGGCCGCCTCGGCGGCCACCTTCGCGCGCTCCAGCCGTTTCGTGGCCCCGGCCAGCTCCGGCGCCTCGGGCAGCGCCGGTACCGTCGCCACCGTCTGGGTACACACCGGGCACGGCTCTCCGGCCCGCAGGTGTGGGCGCAGCGTGGCGGCCCGGTCCCGGGTCTGCGCCTCGTGCGCCGCCCGTTCGGCCTCCGTGACCCGCTCGACCGCCTGGGCGGCGCCGGCCTTCGCCTCCTCCAACGCCTCCAGAGCCCGGCCGTGCTCGGCCTCGGCCTGCGCGACGCCGACGGACAGCTCGGCGACCTGGGCGGCCAGCCGGTCCCGTTCGGCGTACCCGTCGAGCAGCCGGTGCAGCTCGGTCGGGTCACCGGCGCCGGCCAGCTCGCCGCGCAGTTTCTCCTCGCGCTCCTCGGCGAGGGTGACCGTCGAAGCGGCCTGGCTGGCCGCTTCCTGAGCCCGGACAAGGGTTTCCGCGATCGGCGCGACGCCGGCCGGGGTCTTCACCCGGGACAGCAGCGCCAGCTCGGCGTCGAGGTCGGCGAGGGCGGCCGTGGCCGAGGCGGCCTCCCGTTCGGCGGCGACGAGCGCGGGCAGCGCCGCCTCGACCGCCTCCCCGAGGTCCCGCATCGCGGCCACCCGTTGTTCGGCCCGGGCGAGCGCCTCGTCGTTCGCGTCGGACAGGTCGGCGAGCAGCCGGTCGGTCGCCGCCAGGTCGGCCTCGGCCCGGGTGGCCACGGTCGCGGCCTGGTCGCGGATCCGCTCGTACACCGACAGGCCCAGCAGGTTGACCAGGATCTGTTGCCGTATCGCCGGTTTGGCGTGCAGGAACTCGGCGAACTGGCCCTGCGGCAGGACGACGCAACTGGTGAACTGGTCGTACGGCAGCCCGACCGCGTCGATGACGGCCTGCTCCATCTCCGCCGGGGTACCGGCGAGCGGCTCACCCAGCTCGGTCAGCCCACTGTCCAATGTGGACAGGTCGAACCCGCGGGGCAACAGTTCCAGCCCCGCGTGGGTGGTCGCGATCCGCCCCTTGCCGTCCCGGCGTACCACCCGGGTCGCCGCGTACCGGGCCCCGGCCGCCTCGAACACCAGCCGTACCCGCGCCTCCGCGGCCGAGGGCGCCAGCGCGTTGGCCACCGAACGCCGGTCACTCCACCGGGGCACCGTGCCGTAGAGCGCGAAGCAGATGGCGTCGAGGATCGTCGACTTGCCCGAGCCGGTCGGCCCGACGAGCGCGAAGAAGTCGGTGTCGGTGAAGTCGACGGTGGTGGCGTCCCGGAAGACGGTGAACCCGTGCAGGTCCAGGCGCAGCGGTCGCATCAGTGCCCCACCTCGCCGTAGAGCCGGTCGAACAGCGCGGTCACGTCCGGATCGACGTGACCCTTGCTGGACAGGTAGTCGGCGAACAGGTCCCGGGGTGCCCGGCCGGCGCGCTGCGCACGTTGCGGCGCCTGGGTTTCGGCCAGTACCGCCGGGTCGATGCGTACCTCCAGGGCCCGGGGCAGCAGGTCCTGAACCGCTTCCCGCAGCCCGGCCCGGGGCGGCTCGGTCACGTACACCCGCAGCCAGGCGTCACCGGCGTCCACTGTGGACAGTTGGTCGAGCGTACCCCGGACGGTCCGCAACGGCGTGGCCGTCGTGATCGGCACGTCGCGGGTTTTCGCCGCGGTGTCCGGGGAAACCTCGACGATCGTCACCGACGGGGTGTTCTCCTCCTCGCCGAAGTCGATCGCCAGCGGCGCGCCGCTGTAGTGCACCGGGCACGGCCCGAGCACCGGCTGCCGGCGGTGCAGGTGCCCGAGGGCGACGTAGTGTGCGGAGGTCGGGAAGACGGTCGCCGGGACCGCGTACGACTGGATGGTGTGCGCGTCCCGTTCCCCGCCGCCGAGCATGCCACCGACGACGGTCAGGTGTGCGGTGACGAGGTTGACGGCGGTGCCGTCGAAGGATTCGGTGAGCGCGGCGAACAGCCGCCCGACGTGGTCGGCGTACGTCTGGGTCGCCTCGGCGGCGGACAGCGCGTACATCTCGGTCGCCCGGACCGCGTACCGCTGGGACAGGAACGGCAACGCGACCAGCCGCCACGGTTCGCCATCCCTGGTCGTACCACCGATCAGGTGTTCGGAGGCGCGGTCGCGCACCGTGCCGCGCAGGGTGATCCCGGCGGCCTCGGCCCACCCGCGCAGCGCGTCCAGCTCCGCGCCGTTGTCGTGGTTGCCGGCGATGGCGACGACTTCCGCGCCGGTGTTGCGTAGCGCCGACAGCGCGCGGGTCACCACCCGGGTGGCGTCCGGGGTCGGCGCGGCGGTGTCGAACAGGTCGCCCGCGACCAGCACGAGATCGGGCCGCTCGGCGTGGGCGATGTCCACGACCTGTTTCAACACCGCGACGTGTTCGGACAGCCGCGACTGTCCTTTGAGGACCTTCCCGACGTGCCAGTCGGAGGTGTGCAGGATCCGCATGGCTAGAACGGGATGTCGTCGTCGGACAGGGACGCGCCGGCCGAGCGCGCGCCGACCACCGCGAACGCGTCGGCCGCCTGGGTCAGCGAGCGCAGCGTCGCGCGCGGCGGCGGGCCGGCCTCCGCGGGCCGGGTCGCCCACGCGGGGAAGGGAAACTCCACCACCAGCGGTACGGGCAGCTCCGGCTGACTGACGAACATGGTGCCCGGCTTGGCGATCTGGGCCCGGGCGCGCTGGGCCGGCGGGAGGAACCCGTACTCCGGGCGGCCCGCCTCGGCCGGGTCGAGCCGCCCGACGACCCGGATCGCGGAGTTGGCAACGATTCTGCGCTCCACCTCGCTCGCGGTCTGCTGTGCACCGATGAGGACGACGCCCAGCGAGCGCCCACGCTCGGCGATGTCGAGCAGGATCTCCTTGATCGGGCTCGACCCTTCCCGCGGCGCGTACTTGTTCAGCTCGTCCAGCACCACGAACAGCAGCGGCTTGGCCGTCCCCGCCTTCTCCTTGCGCTCGAACTCCGTCTTCAGCGTCACGCCGACGACGAACCGTTGCGCCCGGTCCGGCAGGTTGTGCAGATCGACAACGGTGACCTGAGCCGACTCGGCGGTGTTGATGGCGTGCGGCCGCGCGGTCGACAGGTCGCCCCGGATCAGCCGACCGAGGTCCTTCTTCGAGCCGATCAGCCGACGGGCGAAGGCGTTCACGGTACCGAGCCCGACCGCCGACCCGACCCAGTGCGGCCTGGACTCGTCGTCATTCACCTGTGCGACAAGGAAATCCACGAGGTCGGCGTACGAGCCGATCCGGGTCCCCTCGATGCTCACCCCGCCGTCGGCCGGCACCGCCACCCGGGCCAGGTGCGCGGTCACCCCGTGCACCACCATCGTGTACTGCTGGCGTTCGTCGTCGGCGTCGGCGAACACGTACGGCAGCAACTGCTTGCCGCAGAACTCCTCCAGCGTCCAGTAGAAGCTGTCCACCCCGGCGAGCCGGCTGGACACGTCCGGGGTACCGGCCGGGTCGCCGGCGCGCGGCGGGGCGTACACCGCGACGTCCGGGAACGGTTGCGCGGCAAGGCCCAGCGTGGCGTATCCGTCCACAGTGGACTCGGTCAGCCGGCTGTTCGGGTGGTCCAGGAAAAGCAGGTCCTCGCCCTTGACGTTGAAGATGAGCGCCTTGGTGTTGGCCGCCTCCGCGCCCAGCACCCCGGACCGGAACACCGAGTACAGCAGGAACGTCGCGAACGACGTCTTCGTCGCCACCCCGGAGATGCCGGAGATGGACACGTGCGCGCCGCGCTGCCCGTTGAGGAAGTCGAAGTTCAGGAAGACCGGCGCCCCGTCCCGGCCGACCCCGAGCGGTACCGGCTGCTCCATCCGGTCGAAGTACAGCGCGCGGGACCGTTCCTCGCCGGCCGCCCGGTGTACGAGCGCGCCCGGCGTCGGCGGTACGTACAGCTCCGGGTCCACCCGGGTGGTGGTGATCTCGGCCGCCTCCTGTACCTGCGCCGGCAGCGTACCCTCGGCGATCGCGAACACGTCGGACTCGAACTGCGCGCCCTCGTGCCGCGCGCGCACCGCCGTCACGACGCCGGAGATGGTCACCGGTTCGCGGTCGGGCAGCTCCCGGGTGGTCACGACCACGTCGTCCAGTTGCAGGTACGCCCCCGGGGTCACGGCGACCCAGAACTGCAACGGGGTGGCGTCGGCGGTGCCGAGTACCCGACCGACGGCGGAGCCGGCGGGCGGTACGGAGCGCGGTTCGGAGCCGAGCGGGGAAGGGCTCATGCCCGGCATCGTGCTACACACGTACGACGCCCGTCACTTGGGCTCGCCGGTCGGACTCAGTTCTCCTTGAGCAAAGCGGACAAACCGGCATCGGTCACGTGCGAACGTATCGCAGCAGCATGGCATCCTCGGCATACAGGATGTGGGCGATGGTGAGGTCCCGTAGCTCGGACGGTGGCCCGGCCGTGATCCGGCCGGCGCCCGGGCCGGCGAGCAGCGGCGACACCGTCAGGCATACCTCGTCCACGAGGTCGGCGGCGGTCAGCGAGCCCATCAGGTGCGGCCCGCCCTCGGACAGGATCCTCGCCATCCCGCGCGCCTGGAGCCCGGCCACCGCCGCCCCGAGGTCCACCTCGTCGTCGCCGTAGACCAGCACGTCGGCGACCGTGGCCAGCGACCTGCGCAGGTCCGGGGGGGCGGCGGCGCAGGTCAGGATCACCGGACGGACCGGGGCCTCGGCGAGGGCCAGGTGGGTCGGGTCCAGGTCGAGCCGGCGCGAGGCGACGACCAGCCGGGGGTACGGGTCGAGCCCCCGCCCGGTACGCCAGGCGCGCCGGGACCCGTCCAGCCGGACCGGCCCGTACCCCTCCTGTCGCAGTGTCCCGGCGCCCACCAGCAGCGCGTCCGGGAACTGCCGCAGCAGCGTGAAGACCCGGTTGTCCGCCGGGTTCTGCAGGCCCTTGGACAGCCCCTCGACCTCGACCGCGCCGTCCACGCTGGTGACGAAGTTGACCCGCAGCCCGGGTCCGGTCGGTTCGTACAGCGCGGTCAGCGCGGCGTCGTCCAGCGGGGTCGGGTCGGGGTCGGGCCACAGTCGGTACACCTGGGTAATTGTGCTACTCCCCGGCCGCGCCGGTGGCCGGCTCCGGTCGTGGCGGCGGGCGGTGTTGGCAGTCGCACCAGCTGCCGCCGCGGCACTCTGTATGCCGCCGATCCCGACACGCGTCGCAGATCATCGCGGTTCCCCTCGTCACGGACCACGTCTTGGGTCAAGAATGGGCCACTGGCACGAGAATGGGGCACCATGTCGCGACAGATCTTTCAGCTGCGGATCAGCCTGGTCGACGTAACGCCGGAGGTGTGGCGGCGGGTCGCCGTTCCGGGTGGGTACACACTCGACCGGCTCCACCGGGTCATCCAGTACGCGATGGGCTGGCAGAACTACCACCTGCACTCCTTCGAGATCGAAGGGGTGCAGTACGGCGAGCCCGACCCCGAGGGCGAGCTGGACCTGCGCGACGAGCTGGAGGTCCGGCTGGACGCGGTGACCGGCAAGGACAGCCGGTTCGGCTACACGTACGACTTCGGCGACTGGTGGGAGCACGACGTCTCGGTCGAGGCGATCTACCCGGCCGAGCCGGACCTGCGGTACCCGATGTGCCTGGAGGGCGAGCGGGCCTGCCCGCCCGAGGACGTCGGCGGCGCGTACGGGTACGCCGGGTTCCTCGCCGCCCTGGCCGACCCGGACCATCCCGAGCACGCCGAGATGCGGGAGTGGATCGGCCGGCGCTTCGATCCCGGGGAGTTCGACCCGGAGCGGGCCACCACGCTGCTGCGCCGGCTGGCCTGACTCTGTCACCGGGCCACTCTGTCACCGGGCCGCAACGGTCCGGAAACGTACCTCAGGGAAGCTGGTCGGGTCATGGGGACGCGTCCGACCAGGGGGAATGTGATGTTGCTGCGGCTGCGGGTCAGGCTTCCCGACCGTCCGGGCTCGCTGGGCCAGGTGGCCCGCACCCTGGGCGTGACGGGCGCGGACATCGTCCAGATGGTGGTTCTGGAACGGATCGGCGGCCGCGCCGTCGACGACTTCACCGTCATCTGGCCGGCCGCGGCCCCGGTGGATCGCATCCTGGCCGGGCTCGGGGCCATCCCCGGGGTGGCGGTCGAGGGGGTGTGGCGCTCGGTGGGCGCGCCGGCGGTGGGGGGCGCGGACGCCGAGCTGGTCGGGCAGATCGCCGCGAACCTGACCGACGGGATCGC
>VAXX01000531.1:0-2229 GCA_005885115.1 Actinomycetota bacterium
GCCGACCCCCGGACAGTAGGGTGTGCGACCTGGCCGGGCGGGTCCTGCGGGACAACTATCCCTCCACTGTCCCTGCCATCGTTTCTAGGAGCACAGATGACGATCATCGAGGCGCCCTCGCGCGCTGACCTGGTCCAACGGGCAACCGAACTCGTCCCCCTGATCCAGAAGCACGCCCCGTGGCAAGAGGAGAACCGGGTCCTGCACGACGAGGTCCTCAACGCCCTCGCCGACGCCGGTCTGCTGAAGATGCGGATCCCGGTGCGGTACGGCGGCAGCGTGCCGGACATCCGCACCGTGCTCGACGTGGTCGCCGAGCTCGGCCGCGGCGACGGCTCCACCGGGTGGACGATCAGCACCATGACGATCGGCTCCTGGCTGGCCGGGCTGCTGCCCGACGAGGCGCAGGACGAGATCTTCGCCGACCCCGACGTCCGGCTGTGCGGTTCGGTCGGCCCCAACGGCGTCGCCGTACCCACCGACGGGGGCTACATCCTCAACGGCCGCTGGCACTTCAACACCGGCGCCCCGCAGACCCAGTGGGACACCCACGCCATCATGATCGACACCGGCGACGGCACGCTCGTCCCCGGCATGGCCGTCGTACGGGTCTCCGAACTGACCCTCATCGACGACTGGCACACCGCGGGCCTGCGCGGCACCGGCAGTGTCACCACCATCGCGCAGGACCTGTTCGTGCCCAGCGCGCGCGTCCTGCCGATGCTGCCGGTGATGATGTACAACCAGCACGCGTCCAAGCAGAACGCCGACTACCTGGCGTGGAAGGTCCCGTTCCTGCAGCTCGCGGTCGCCGTCGCCAGCGCGCCCGCGTTGGGCATGGCCCGCGCGGCGATGGAGACCTTCATGGAGCGGTTGCCGAGCCGCAAGATCACCTACACCAACTACGAGCAGCAGATCCAGGCGCCGCTGACCCACCTCCAGGTCGCCGAGGCCGCCGTGAAGATCGATGAAGCGGAGTTCCACCTGCACCGCCAGGCCGAGCGGCTGACCGCCAAGGCGCTCAGCGGCGAGCCGTGGACCCTGCAGGAACGGGCCGCCGCCCGGATGGACGCCGCCGCGGTCTGCCAGCGGGCCAAGGAGGCGGTGGACGTCCTCAACACCGCCAGCGGCGGCTCCTCGATCTACTCGGACGTACCGATGCAGCGCATCGAGCGCGACGTCCAGACGATCAACCTGCACGGGATCATGCACCCGAACACCAACGCCGAGACGTACGGGCGGATCCTGTGCGGCCAGGAGCCCAACACGGTCTTCCTGTAACCGGAGCGCGTTACCGGACCGGCCAGGTGGCGGTGAGCCACCTGGCCGGTCCGCGCGTCAGGATCCGGAGCGCACCGCCTGGAGCCAGCGGGACAGCCGTACCTTGATCCCCTCGGGCGGCGGAGTCCCGCCGCAGCGTTCGCATTCCAGCTTCAAGGCGACCCGGCCGCCGCAGCCGTCGTGCTCGTACGTGACCGGCGGCCCGTCGGGCGCGGCCCAACGGTCGCCCCACTCGGTCAGCGCGACGACGACGGGTTGCAGCTCCCGGCCCTTGGGGGTCAGTACGTACTCGGCGTACCGATCACCGTCCGCCGACCGCAGCTCGAAGATGCCAGCCTCGACGAACTCGCCCAACCGCTTGGTCAGGATGTTGGGCGCGATGCCCAGGTTGCGCTGGAAGTCGGTGAAGCGGGTGATCCCGGCGAACATCGCGTCGCGGATGATGAGCAGGCTCCACCGCTCTCCGACGACCTCGAGTGCGCGCGCGGCAGAGCAGATCTGACCTGGGTACAGGCGACCTAACATGGTCCAAGTCTGGCACCCGCGCTTGCATTATGCCAGTGAGGCGTGACATGTCACCGCCCGGACGAGACGCGCAGTCGTCGTCCGGGCGGGAGCCCTCGGGTCAGCCGATACGCCGGCGGGGGCGTACGAACAGCAGCAGCGAAACCGCTCCGAGCAGGACCGCGACGTCGGCGGCGAGCAGGACCGCGCTCAACGGGTCGACGTCGTGGGCGTGCCCGTCCGGTGGTGCCTGGGCATCCGCCGGCGGCGGGACACCGGTACCCACGCTGAACCGCGCCGACCCGACCACCTCGCGCCCGTCCGCGAACGTCACGTGATAGGCGATCGTGAAGACCCCCCGGCCGGCCGGGGTGACCGGCTGGACGAGCGCATCGCCGCCGGCCGCGCGTACGTCGCCGGCGTTGAGCACCGCGCCGGCCGCGT
>VAXX01000531.1:2252-4315 GCA_005885115.1 Actinomycetota bacterium
CCCGGGTCCGTGCTGAGCACCTGGCCGGGCGCGGCCGGTCGGCCCGCCGTAGCCAGTGCCAGCACGACGAGCAGGATGGCCGCCGACACCACACCGAGCAGCAGGAGCTGACGGCGCGAGGAGTCGGCGGCCACCCGTGTCATGTCAGACGCCCGCCATCGCCACCGGGCCGACGGCCCGGGCGTGTCCGGGAGTGCAACTGCACGCCATCTCCGCCTGCTCCGAGGGGCTCGGACGCAGGTGCAGATACATCGCGACGACCATCGGGATGAACACGATCGAGTTGTAGAACAGGTGGAGTTCGACCCGCGGGAAGACCAACTGCAGGACGCTGGTCGGCACCTTCTGTCCGAAGAACGGGTGGTGCGTCTGCGCCTGGATCAGCAGGAGCAGGTGTTCGATGTGGTGCCAGAACTGGATGACCAACGCCACCGTCCACCAGCTCCGGGCCCGCCCGACGAACCCGGGTCGCAGCAGGAACAGCGCGATCAGCATGACCACGGCGTACCCGTAGTGCAGCCACTCGGACGTGACGAGCCAGGGATACCACATCCCGAGCACGCCCCGGGCCTTGGGCCGCGGCAAGCCCAGCCCCCAGATCTGGTACGCCTGCGCGATGTGCTCGGCCCAGTGGGCCAGAACCACCACCATGAACACGTTGAGGGCGGCCCGGTGGTGCTCGACATTGAGCACACGCAACAACCCGTTGTGTGGTCGGTTGGCCGGCCGTGCGGACCGGTGGGACACTTCGATGCTCATCTGACGGCTACCTCCAGTGCCGGCGTGGTGTGTACGGCCGCCCCAGGTGTGACAGTCGCGGTCCGCCGCCGGTCGACCAGCCACCGTGCCCAGTGGTACATGCCGCGGGCCAGACAGACGATGCAGACCGCGAAGAACAGCGTGTAGACGACATTGAACAGCATCAGGACGCCATACACCATGGCCACCGAGGAACCGAACATGAACTGGTTCATGCCGGAGGAGGGTGTGGTACCCGGGTCGGTGATCATATAGTTGGTGAACAGGACGAAGGCAACACCGATCATCACCGCGAGCGCCGACCACAGCGCGACGCCCCAGATGTAGTGCCGCAGCAGCGCCTGGATCGCGAACCCGCCGGCCCAGCCGACGATCAGCGGCACCTTCTTGGTGAGCATGGCGTTGAGCACCGTACCCGCCGTGATGATGATCATCGGAATGAAGATCCGGAACAGGTCCGGTACGTTCTCGGTGAACTCGTACGGCGGGGCGATGCTGACCCAGGAGCCGTAGGCCAGCAGGGTGACCGTGATCCCGAGGTTGGACGGGTTCATGAAGTGGCGCATCTTGCCCTTGATGGGTGCCCGCAGGACGGTCTTCCCACCGATGGCCACCACAACGCCGAACGCGACCGGCAGGAACTTGGTGTTGGCGTACAGCAGCATGTTGACGGCCAGGGCGGTGATGTGGGTGGGCAGGAGGAAGGTGTAGACCCCCCAGACGCCGTTGCCGGTGAAGCCGAGCCGGCGGCGGGTGGCCCAGGCCGACACCAGCTCGATGGCGATCTCTGCGGTGTACCCGACCGCCAGGGCCAGGATCGGCCACAACCAGGGCTGTTCGAAGCCCAGGACGGTGTAGCCGAGCACGTTGAACACCGACATCGAGATGGCGAAGTTGCGCAGTGCCAGGTACCGCGGGTCCTTGCGGTCCACCCTCGGCACGGGCGGCCGGTCGTCGGCCACCGGCCGGGGCGGTACGGAAATGGGAGCGGATTTCACCAGCGGCGGGCGCCCGTTGTCCACTCGTTCGGTCTTGATCCGGGCCACGTCAGTCATGGTGCGGTCACCTCTTGAGCCGTCGTGTCGAGCATGAAGTTGTGCCAGCCGTGGCTGAGGTCCAGTTGTTGCGTGTGCACCGCGCCGTGCAGGTCACGCCAGCTCAACTGGGCGGTGATGGGCTTCTCGCCAGCGGGGCCGAGGCCGAAGAAGACGTCGAAGCTGCGCTTGCCGGAGTGGCCGCTGCCGCCGTCGAGCTGGGCGACGCGGGTACGTCCGTCGGCCGTGGTCACCTTCACCACCGCGCCG
>VAXX01000511.1 GCA_005885115.1 Actinomycetota bacterium
GCCGCTCGGCGTCCCGCCCGACGGACAGCGTGCCGCGCTCGTCCCGGTACACGCCGGAGGGCAGCAACGGCGAACCGTCGAACAGCAGCGGCCGGGGCGCCTGCCCGTCGCGGCGTACCACGGCCACCGTGTGACAGGTACCCAGGTCGATGACGAGCTGGTAGGGCTGCGCCATCGCGGGCCTCCCGGATCGAGGAAACCCGGGAAGCCTAACGGATGCCCGGGGCCGGAACGGTGACCCGCCGGCACCATTCGGAGGGTGCCCCCCATCATCACGACACGAAACAATGCGGTCACTGGTGGGTGCCAGTCGGTTGGGGTGCCGGAAGGGATATGTCTGGCATGAGCGAGCATGGGCCACTGAGTGACGAGGACGGCGAGCCGGCGGATTCCCTGTGGCATTCGCTGCTGTCGACGCCCGAACAGGTCGTGCGGTACCTCCGGGACGAACCGTTGCTCCTGGCCGGTGTCGGTGCGGGGATCCTGCTGACGATCACCGCCATCTTCGGGCCACCGAGCGCCGCGGGGTACGCCTGGCTGATCGCGGCAGTCATCTTCGGGGTATGCCTGCTGTGGTTCATCGCCGCGACGATGCGGGACCGGCGGCGGGACCGGCCATCCGGCAAGACCCTTTGGACGGGGATCGACTCGGACACGACCGACCTGAACATGCGCGTCGTCGGAGCCGGCCAGCAGACGGTGAAGACCCGCCGCGGAGCGCGGCTCAACCGGGTATCCGTGACAACGGATACCACGGGTGTCCGGCCGCCGACCGTCGCCCAGGACGCTCCTGTCGCCACCTCACCGGCCCCGTCGGCGCCGAGGTCGACCCGGCTGTTCGTCGGTCGGCGCCAGGAACTGGACGACATCCTGGGCCTGCTCGCCGGTACCCGCAACGGCGTGGTGGTGGACCTGATCGGGGTGAGCGGGTCGGGCAAGACCTGGTTGCTGGAGCAGTTGGGCGGGGAGGTCGGCGAGGTACCCGGCGCCGTGCTCCGCCACAGCGACCGGTTGCTGCGCCCCGACGGCCACCGCGACGACCTCGGTACCGCGGCCAGCCCAGCCGTGCTGCGGCACACGTTCGTCGAAGCGGTCCACCTGATGCGTACCCTCGCCGGTGAAAGTCACCGGGACTTCTCCTCCGTGTGGGAGGTCGTGGACGAGAGCCAGTCCTGGACCCGCCCGGTCGAGATACACCAGCATCTCCAGGTCGGTCGCAAGGCCACCGCCACGGGCGTGAACGTCCAGAACCAGGTGAGCACGGCCAGCTCGGCGGACGAGCTCCGGGACCAGATCATCGCTGCTCAGGAGCGGCTGGACGAGGCGTTCGTGGAGGTCTGGCGGGGGTACACCAGCAGCCGACCGGTCCTGCTGGCGGTCGACTCGTTCGAGCGGTGCCTGGATGACGAGTTCGGTGCCTGGCTCCTGCGGTTCGCGTTACGCCTGCCCGGAACCGTGACGGTGGTTGCCCGGGTCCCGGGAGACGACCCGATGCCGCTGCAGTCGCCCCGGATACGCGAGCGCTGGCTGTCCAACTTCACCGTCGCGGAGGTGGCCGGTTACCTCGATCGGCGGCTGGTCGGCGAGCCGGTCGCACCCGGGGTGGCCGAGCTGATCCACCAGTTCACCGACGGGCTGCCCGGCGGGGTACTGCTCATGGGCGAGTTGCTCAACGAGCGCGGACCGGCGACCATCACCACGACCGAGCTACGGCGGATCCTGGCCCGGCTACCCGAGGACATCCACGACGACTGGGCCAAGGTGGTGGACGAGATCCTCACCTCCGTACCGGAACGGTCGGCCGTCCGCGCCGCCGCCGTGGTCAGCTCGTTTGACGAGCCGTTACTCGCCGAGTTGCTCGGTACCGAGCATGCCGGCCCGGCGAAGGACGCGACCACGAGCGCCGCCGCCGCGGCGATCGGGGCGCTGCGCCGCCGGCGGCTGCTGCGCCCGCTCCCGACCCCGTCCGGGCAGCCGTCCGGCCGGTTCCGGGTGCACGAGTTCATCCGGCACTCGGTGGCCCGGGAGTTGCGGGCCGAGGAGGTCACCTGGTGGCGGGAGCTGCACGCGCGCGCCGCCGCGTACTACTTCCGGCTGCTGCAGAAGGAATGGGAGAGCGCGGAGGGCGGCGGGTACACGGGGTGGTACCGGTACGAGAACGAGGACTGGCAGTGGTACAAGCGGGAGTGGCTGGGCCACGAGAGCCACCTGACCGACCAGCGGCCGGTCACCCGTACCCGGTTCGCGCGGGTGTTCCTGGACGCGTTCTGGTGGTGGGGTTGCTACCACGCGTTCCCGTTCATCGGGGGACCGGGAACGCGAGCGCGACGAGCAGTTCGGTGCAGCGCTGCGGTTCGTGTTGACCCACTACCCGGTCGGGTACGAGAAACCGGCGACGGCGCCCTGGGCCGAGATCGGTGACCAGTTGCTGCTGCTGCGCGCGCTGTGCGAGCTGGACAGTGATCAACGCCGGCTGTCCGAGGACGACGTGGCCAATGCCCGGGGTACCGGCGCGTTGATCGACCTCTTTCTCGCGCATACCGCCCGGTTCGCCGATCCGGAGGACCCGTGGGCCGACGAGTACTACCGGCAGGCCCGCCTGGGCTTCGACTCGCTCGGTGACGAGTGGACGGTGGCGTGGCTGGACATGGAGCTGGCCGATCTGGCCCTGGAGCGCCGCCGGTACGCGGACGTCGAACCGCTGCTGGCCAAGGCGGCCCGGGCGGCGGGCCGGATCGGTACCGCCGGCGACGGCTGGGATCACGAGCTGCTGGCGATGCTGCACCGCATCCACGCCGACCTCGCCTGGCAACAGGGTGACCTGGCCGAGGCCGGAGCGCGGTACGGCCGGGCGGTGGCCGACGCGTACTGGTTCCAGGGGATACCGCACCGGGCCGATCTGTACACCCAGAGCTTCTACGCGGAGATGGCGCGGCGGACCGGTACCCGGCTGGCCGAGCTGGCCGGCCCGGGCAACGACGGCGACCTGTTCGTGGCCGGACTCGAAGCGGCGCTGCCCCGGACGGTACCGGGTGCCGGCGCCCGGCCACCCGACGCCGGTACCGGCGACCCGGAGCAGCTACTGCCCGCCGGCCCGCTGCTGTCGGACCTCGGGTCGGACAGCTCGCCGTTCATGATCCAATGGCGACGGGTCCAGCGGGGCCGGGCCGAGCCGCTGGGGTCGCTGGCTCCGCTGCTCGCCGGCGCCGGCCCGGACCCCCGGGACTGACCGGGCCGCTGCGCACCGATCAGACCCCGGGCAGGTCGAGCCGTCGCACGAGCCAGCCAGCCTGCCACCGCCGTTCGGCCTCGGGGTCGGTCGGGACACTGCGGTGGCGGGCGGCACGTACCGCGATATAGGCCACGGCCGCGACTGGTTCCGTGGGCAGCGCGCCGACGGCATCGACCAGGTAGCCGCTGAGCCAGCCGGCCGCCTGCGCACCGGCGGCCTCGGCGGCCTGGATCGCCCGGATGCCGGCCGCGGTCACCTCCCCGGGCGCGGGTGGTCCGGCCATCGCCTGGGCGAGGTCCGCCGCCGGCGCCGCCAGACCGGCGTCAGCCAGCTCGGCGGCGGCGTGCTGTGCCGTACGCACGACGCACTCCCAGCCGAACTCCCGGGCCATGTCCGCGTTCCAGGCGTCCACCCGGGCGAGCAGCCGGGCCCGCGGGGCGACCACCTTGGTGGGCGTACTCACCACCTCCCCGGCCAGCTCGACCTGCCACAGCTCGTCCAGCAGCCAGTACGGGAGGTCGGCGGGACGGCAGGCGTGGATGCCCTGCCGGCAGGGTACGGCGGCGGGTACCTCGACCCAGTGACCCGGCCCGGGCCAGGGGTACCGGGCGAACGGGCTCACCCGGCCGGATCGCAGGAACTTCCAGTACGCGGTCACCAGACGCCTGCCGACCCGTGCTCCCGGGCGTACCTCAGCAGCTCCGTCACCAGCTCAGCGCCGGGTCGGACGTCGGCCACCGCCGGGATCGCGGCCAGCGCGACGCGCAGTTTGTCGTTCTGCCGTTGGCACGGTGGGCACACCAGCATGTGCTGCTCGTACACGTCCGCCTCGACCTCGGCGAGCGTGCCGTCGTACCACCGGCTCAGCAGGCCGCCGACAGTCTGGCAGCTGACGTCCGCCACCTTCACGGCCGGTCCCCCCCACCGATCTGCTCATCGATCAGCCAGATGAACCCGACCCGGGCCGAGGCGATCAGCGCGTCCTGCTGGTCTTCCGAACCGGCCACCAGCTCGGCAGCGTCCTCGGGGAGCAGCCCGGCACCGTCGCGGAGCACCAGCAGCACCCGCAGCCCGAGCGGGAGCCGGCGCAGCGCCGCGACCACCTGTGCCCGGCGCAGCGCGGCGGTGATCGGCGTGACGGCATCGTCGTCCACCCACCACCCCTCCCACCGGTCGCCCGCGGGCAGGTACGGCCCGGGCACCGGCACGGCGGTGTCGTCCCCCGGTCCGGTGTCCAGGCGGCCGGCGTCATCGAGCGCGTAGAGGACCTCGCGCAGCAGGATCGCCCGCGGGCGCCCGGGGTCCGGTGCGCCGCCGACTTCTGCCAGCGCCGCCCGCCAGGCGCGGGCGAGCAGCTCGCCCGGGGCCCCGGCGTCGGCCGTACCCGCGTCGCCGGCCGCGACCGTGAGCAGGAACTCGGCCACCGGGTGGTCGCGTTCGATCCAGGCCACGATCGCGGCCGGCTCCCCGGCCCGGACTGCCTCCAGCAGTGCCTCGTCGGTGCCGGGAGGCGCAGGACCGGGTCGTCCGGGAGACGACGTGGCGTGGGTCACGGCCCCATTCTTGTCGGAAGGCGCACCGGGGTGCACGAGACCGAGTGGGCATAATGAGCGGACCGAGCGGCTCGGCAGCAAGGTGGGGCGGCGATCTCATGCAGATCATGGATGTCATGGAGTCCGGACCGGTACTGGACGCGGTCTACCTCGACGTGCTCATGCCGTCGTTTCCGGCCGACGAACTGGTGACCCTGGAGAGTTTGCGGGAGGGCATCGCGTCAGGGGACACCAGCGTCGCCACGATCCTTGACGCCGCCGGGGCGCCGCTGGCGGCCGCGGTCGGGGACTGGTCGCCGGGCACCGGCATACTGCTGCTGTCGTACCTCGCGGTACGCCCGGGGCAGCGGGGCGGCGGGTACGGGGCCGCGCTGCTCCACCACGCCCAGCGGGAGTGGGTGGACCGGTACGGCGCCAGTGCGCTGCTGGCCGAGGTCGAGCACCCGGCCGGGCACGAGGGCAGCCAGGGGTACGGCGATCCGGTCGCCCGGGTGCGCTTCTATGCCCGGTACGGCGGACGCGCGCTGGACCTGCCGTACTTCCAGCCGGCGCTACAGCCGGGCGGACAGCGGGTGTACGGGCTGATCCTCGCGGTGCTCGGGATGGACGCCGCGGCGACCGGCGCCGGGCCCGACCTGATGGCGGTCGAGCCCCTGCGCCGGTTCCTGACCGAGTACTTCGAGACGACCGAGGGCTGCGCGGGTGCCGATCCGGCGGCGGCCGCGCTGTGGCACGGACTGGCCAGGCCCGACGGGGTTCCGTTGCTGCCCCTTGACGAACCGGAGCGGATCCCCCTGTCCACAAAGGACGGACCCGGACCACAGGCTCATCCGGCGGCCGGGTAGAGCTGCCGTCCTACGGAACCCCGGACTCGCGGAGCAACTCCCGGGTCAGCTCCTCGACGTCGATGCCGGTCAGCCCACGGGCGGTGAACCAGCCCGCGACATTGTGCACGTCCCGGTGCACGAACCGGGCTCCGTGCGGGTTGGACACCACGTCGACGACCTGTGGCAGGTCGATCAGGACCAGCCGCCCGTCGCGGACGAGGATGTTGTACGCCGACAGGTCGCCGTGGGCGATCTGGCACCGCGCCAGCACGGTCAACGCGGTCACCAACTGGTCCCACAGGTCCTCAAGCTCGTGTGCGTCCGGGCGCACTTGGGCCAGCCTGGGCGCCGCCTGCCCGTCGTCGGTGCCGAGGAACTCCAGCAGCAGCTCGGTGCCCAGGATCTGCACCGGGTACGGGACGATGCGTACCCCCAGCTCGGTGCCGACCTCCCACAACCGGTACAGGGCACCGAACTCCGCCGCCGCCCACTGACCGGCGATCACCTCCCGGCCGAACCCGGTCCGCTTGGCCATCGCCCGGTTGACCCGGGACTCGCGTACCCGCCGACCCTCCAGGTAGCCGGCGTCGCGGTGGAACATCCGATGTTCGGCCGACCGGTACCGCTTGGCCGCGAGCAGGCACTGCCGGTCGGTGTCCGGTACCGCCCGGCGGACCAGGAAGACGTCGGCCTCCTTGCCCGTCTTCACGATCCCGAGCTCGATGTCGACCGCGGCCAACTCGGTCACGAGCCAGTCGGGGTACGGCCGCGGACCGCGCTCCCCGGCGGTGGACAGGTCCCAGGTGGACCAACGGTCCCCATCCTCGGGGCGGTCGTCCTCGTCGTCCGTCAGGTCCGGCCCGGAAAGGAAGGAACGCTTCAGAAAGTGCGGCTCGTCATCGTCGAACCGCCGGCGCCGGTCATGGCCGGCACCATCGAACTCGTTGTCGTACAACGCAGGAAGTCCTCATCAGGAGTCGAAACAAGGGCAGGCGGCAACCAACGCGCGACAATCGCGGTCATGCTCATCGCCTCCCTTCAACTCCCGACACACACGCCGGAACGACCACAGGCCATCCGACCGGTACCGGTCAGCCTGTCGACCACGACCTCAGAACGCAACCGAATTTCGTCGCCCTGATTCGCCTGGCGACAGTTGGCAATGACTACCGCGGCATCCGCAGACCAACATCGGCCGGACAGCACCGGCTCCGGGGGTACCTCGCCGACTTCGCCCAGCGGGCGCTGGCCTCCTCCCCCGCGTCCCGCGCGCCCGTGCCCTAGCGGATCCGGCCGACCTGGTGGCGCTCGGGGCCACGGTCCGGGCCACGGTCGTGTCCCTGATGGGAGCGGCCGTTGACCGGCCAGCGGTGCCCGGAGTGCTCGTCGAAGACCGCGGCCAGCGCGTCGAGCGGTCCGTCGGCGGTACGCGTCGGGGCGTACCTGGGCTCGCTCCACCGCCGGCCCCGGTGCAGCCACACGCTGGGCAGCCCGAGGGCGTTGGCGCCGCCGATGTCGGCCTCCGGGCTGTCGCCGACCATCCAGGCGCCGTTCAGGCGCATCCGGGCCCGTTCGGCGGCGATCGCGAAGATCCGCGGGTTCGGCTTGCTGACCCCGGCCTCCTCGGAGATCACCCAGTCGGCGAGGTACCGGTCCAGTCCGGTGTGCCGGATCTTCGCCTCCTGTTGCCGGGTCGCCCCGTTGCTCACCGCCACCGGTACCCATCCGGCGTCGGCCGCGATCCGCAGCGCGCACGCCACCAGCGGGTCGAGCCGGGTCCGCTCGACGATCCCGTCGTGCAGCTCCTCCACGAGGTCGATCGAGGGCGTACGCAGCCGGTACCGGTCCTTGATCGCCTCCGCCACGTCCCACCGGTTGGTCAGCCCGTCCGCGTCGACGTCGAGCAGCCAGTCCAGCTCGGCCCGGGGCGCGCCGATCCGGGTGAGGAAGTCCGTTGCCCACACCTGGAACGCCCCGGCCCGGTCGAGCAGGGTGTTGTCCAGGTCAAGTAGCAACAGCGGCACGCGGGTACCGTACGTGAGAAACGCCGCATTCCAAAAGTCCCTGACGGCTCAATCGACCTTTGGTAATGTGTCCGGCCCTCCCCCGGTCGGTCAGCCGCGGCACAACTTCCGTACCGAGCCGAGGTCGGCGCGTCGCTCCTCGCGCATCGGATGGGCCTCGCGGACCCGGCGAAGCTCGGCCGGGTCCAGGTCGGCGAGGACGACATGCTCCCCGAAGTCGGGTGCCCGGCGCAGCGGCCGGCCCTCCGGCTCGTAGATGGCCGAGCCGCCGTTGAACCGCCCGGGGCTGACCCCGCCGACCTGGTTCGCGACGACCACGTACAGGCTGTTGTCCAGGGCCCGGGCGGCGCCGTGCAGGTCCCGGCGGTGCTGGGAGCCGTCGAAGTACGCGATCGAGCACAGGTACCCGTGCGCCCCGTCGTCGGCGGCCGCCCGCCCGTGCTCCGGGAAGCTCAGGTCGTGGCAGATCGCCAGGCCGAACCACCAGCCGTCCACGGCCAGCGTGGCGCCCTGGTTACCGGCGCAGAACAGCTCCCGCTCGTCGGCCCCGGACAGGTGCTGCTTGTCGTACCCGCAGGTGACCCCGCCGCGCCGGTCGGCCAGCAGGACGGAGATGGTGCGCCGCCCGTCCGGGTGCCGGACCGAGGCGCTGAGCACGACGACGATCTGCTGGTCCCGGGCGACCGCGCGGAGCCGGTCGAGCCGGATGTCGTCCACCGTGCCGGACCCGTCGGTCAGCAGGTCGGTACGACCGGGGTCGGCGCGCAGCGTCGGCGGGTGGTACCCGGAGACGAACAGTTCGGGCAGGACCGCCACCCGCGCCCCGTCGCCCGCGGCCCGGCCGGCCAGCCGGGCGGCCAGCGCCACGTTGTCCGCGACGTCACCGGGGTGCGGCTCCGCCTGGATGGCGGCGACGCGCAGCGGCGCCCGGGGGAAGGCTGGCACGCCGCCATCGTCGCACCGGTACGGGCACGTCCGAATCCACCGCCCCGCCCGCGCTCGCTGGACAGCCGGTGTGGTGATGCAATCCGTACGTACGGATTACGATCTGTACATGCCGCGGGTGAGCCAGCAGCAACTCGATGCCCGGCGCCAGGAGATCCTCGCCGGCGCCCGGGCCTGCTTCGCCCGGTACGGCTACGAGGGCGCGACGGTACGGCGCCTGGAAGAGGAGACCGGACTGTCCCGCGGGGCCATCTTCCACCACTT
>VAXX01000532.1 GCA_005885115.1 Actinomycetota bacterium
CGGCCGAGCACGGGGTCAGCGTCGAGGAGGCGGTCGCGGCGGGGATGACCGAGAAATCGGAGGAGTTCGTGGCCTCCGGCGCGGAGGTCTACCTGCCGCTCCTATGATGGGCCCGGTGTTCGTCCTTCTCTCCACCGCTGACACCGACCTGCTGGCCGCCCGCGCGAGCGGCGCGCCCTGGCGGGTGGCCAACCCGACCCGGCTGGGCGCCGCCGACCTGCCGGCGTTGCTCGACGGGGCAACCCTTGCGGTGGTACGCCTGCTGGGCGGCCGCCGCACCTGGCCCGAGGGACTGGACGCGGTACTCGCGTCCGGGATCCCGGTCGTCGCACTGGGCGGGGAGGCGAGCCCGGACGCCGAACTGACCGCGTTGTCGACGGTACCGGCCGGGGTGGTCCACGACGGGCAGCGGTACCTGGTGGAGGGCGGCCCGACGAACCTCGCCCAGCTGTACCGGTTCCTGTCCGACACGGTCCTGCTGACCGGCGAGGGCTTCGCGCCACCGGAACCGACGCCGTTGTACGGCGTGCATGGCGCACCGGCGACCGGCCCGGGCCCCACGGTGGGCGTGGTGTTCTACCGGGCGCACGCCCTGTCCGGCAACACCGGCTTCGTGGACACCTTGTGCGAGGCCGTTTCCTCATCCGGCGGTACCCCGTTGCCGGTGTACGCCGCCTCGCTGCGCGCCGTGGACGACGGCCTGACCGCGCTGCTGCGCCGGTGCGACGCGCTGATCGTCACGGTGCTCGCCGCCGGCGGTACCCGGGCCTCGGACGCCTCCGCCGGGGGCGACGAGGACGCCTGGTCGGTGGAGACGTTGGCGGGGCTGGACATCCCGGTCGTGCAGGGGCTGTGCCTGACCTCGTCGCGCCCGGCGTGGTCGGGTTCGGACGCGGCGCTGACCCCGATGGACGCGGCGATGCAGGTCGCCATTCCGGAGTTCGACGGCCGGCTGATCTCGGTGCCGTTCTCCTTCAAGGACACCGGACCCGACGGCGTACCGGTCTACGTCGCCGACCCGGAACGCGCCCGCCGGGTCGCCGGGATCGCCCTCGGGTACGCCCGGCTGCGCGCGATCCCCAACGCCGACAAGCGGTTGGCCATCGTCCTGTCCTCGTACCCGACGCGGCACTCGCGGGTCGGCAACGCGGTCGGCCTGGACACTCCGGCCTCGGCGGTGGCCCTGCTGCACGCCTTACGGGACACCGGGTACGCCGTGGCGGACTTCCCCGACGATCCCGACACCCTGATCCACCAACTGATCGCGGCGGGTGGTCACGACGTCGAGTGGTTGACCGAGGAGCAGTTGGCCGCCGCGCCGATCCGGGTGTCCGGCCCGCTGTACCGGTCGTGGTTCGACGCGCTGCCGGTGTCGCTGCGCGAGGGGATACGCCAGCACTGGGGTGAGCCGCCCGGCAGCCTGTACGTCGACGGCGACGACATCGTGCTCGCCGGGCTGCGGCTGGGCAACGTGAGCCTGCTGATCCAGCCGCCGCGCGGGTTCGGGGAGAACCCGGTGGCGATCTACCACGACCCGGACCTGCCGCCGTCGCACCACTACCTGGCGGCGTACCGGTGGCTGGCCGACAACGTCGACGCGGTCGTCCACCTGGGCAAGCACGGGACGCTGGAGTGGTTGCCCGGCAAGGGCCTGGGGCTGTCCGCCTCGTGCGCGCCGGACGCCGTCCTCGGTGACCTGCCGCTGGTGTACCCGTTCATCGTCAACGACCCGGGGGAGGGTACCCAGGCCAAGCGCCGGGCCCACGCGACGATCGTGGACCACCTCGTACCGCCGATGGCGCGCGCCGAGTCGTACGGCGAGATGGCGAAACTGGAGCAGTTGCTGGACGAGTACGCCACCGTCCAGGCGCTGGACCCGACCAAGCTGCCGGCCGTACGCGCCCAGATCTGGACCGTGATCCAGGCCGCCCAACTGCACCGGGACCTGCACGTGGACGACCAGCCGGACGCGGGCGAGTTCGACGACTTCGTCCTGCACGTCGACGGGTACCTGTGCGAGGTCAAGGACTCGCTGATCCGCGACGGGCTGCACATCCTCGGCGCCGCACCGGAGGGGGAGGCCCGGGTCAACCTGGTCCTCGCCGTGCTGCGGGCCAACCAGGTCTGGGGCGGCACCACCGGCGCCCTGCCCGGCCTGCGCGCCGCGCTCGCCGCCCACCGTGGTGTCGCCGAGGACGGACCGCGCCGCGAGATCGTCGAGGTGCTCCGGTTCGCCGCGACCGAGGTGGTACCCCGGCTCGCGGCCACCACCGGAGAGCTCGACGCCGTGCTGCACGCGCTGGACGGCGGGTACGTCCCGGCCGGGCCGTCCGGGTCGCCGACCCGGGGACTGGTCAACGTGTTGCCGACCGGGCGCAACTTCTACTCCGTGGACCCCAAGGCGATCCCGTCACGTAACGCGTGGGAGGTCGGTCAGGCGCTCGCGGATTCGTTGCTGCGCCGGCACGTCGAGGACACCGGTGGGTATCCGGCGACCGTCGGGCTCACGATGTGGGGTACCAGCGCGATGCGTACCCAGGGGGACGACATCGCGGAAGTGTTGGCAC
>VAXX01000512.1 GCA_005885115.1 Actinomycetota bacterium
GAGGTCTGGCTGGACGGCGAGGAGCTGATCGGGTCGGACCGGGAGCGGGTACGCCAACTCCGTGGCCAGAAGATGTCGATGATCTTCCAGGACCCGCTGACCTCGATGCACCCGTACTTCACCGTCGGCGCCCAGATCATCGAGGCGTACCGGGTGCACAACAACGTGTCGAAGAAGGCGGCCCGGGCACGGGCGGTCGAGATGCTCGCCCGGGTCGGCATACCCCAGCCGGACCGCCGCATCGACGACTACCCGCACCAGTTCTCCGGCGGTATGCGGCAGCGCGCCATGATCGCGATGGCCCTGGTCTGCGACCCGGAGCTGCTCATCGCCGACGAGCCGACCACCGCGCTGGACGTGACCGTACAGGCGCAGATCCTCGACCTGATCCGTGACCTGCAGGAGGAGTTCCACTCGGCGGTCATCATCATCACCCACGACCTCGGCGTGGTCGCCGAGCTGGCCGACGACATCCTGGTGATGTACGGCGGCAAGTGCATCGAGTACGGCACCGCCGACGAGCTGTTCCGCCGCCCCGAGCACCCGTACACCTGGGGGCTGCTCGGCTCGATGCCGCGCGCCGACCGTTCGGTACGTGAGCGGCTGATCCCGATCAAGGGGACGCCGCCGAGCCTGATCAACCTACCCAGCGGCTGCGCGTTCCACCCGCGCTGCCCGTACGCCTTCCGCAACGGGATCCCCTGCCGGACCGTCGTGCCCGACCTGTCCGAGGGTGACGTGCACGGCGTCGCCTGCCACATCCCGCCGCCCGAGCGACGCGAGATCTTCGCCACCGACGTCGCACCCTCGCTGTAAGGAGTCACCCGTGGCAACGACCGACAACCTGCTCGAGGTGACCGGGCTGGAAAAGCACTTCCCGATCAAGCGGGGCGCGATCGTCCAGCGGAAGGTGGGCGCGGTACGCGCGGTGGACGGCATCGACTTCGCGATCCGGCCGGGCGAGACGCTCGGCCTGGTGGGCGAGTCCGGCTGCGGCAAGTCGACCACCGGCCGGCTGGTCACCCGGCTGCTGGAGCCCACCGGTGGGAAGGTGGTCTTCGACGGGCGGGACATCACGCACCTGTCGGTCGGGGCGATGCGGCCGCTGCGGCGCGAGGTACAGATGATCTTCCAGGATCCGTACTCGTCACTGAACCCCCGGCACACCGTCGGCTCGATCGTCGCGGCGCCGCTGCTCATCCAGGGGATACCGACCCCGCAGGGGACCAAGAAGGCGGTACAGGAGCTGCTGGAACTGGTCGGGCTCAACCCGGAGCACTACAACCGGTACCCCCATGAATTCTCCGGCGGCCAGCGCCAGCGGATCGGCATCGCCCGGGCGCTCGCCCTGCGCCCGAAGTTGATCGTGGCCGACGAGCCGGTGTCCGCGTTGGACGTGTCGATCCAGGCCCAGGTCGTCAACCTGCTCGATGACCTGCAGCGGGAGCTGAGCCTCACGTACCTGTTCATCGCGCACGACCTGTCGGTCGTCCGGCACATCTCCGACCGGGTCGCGGTGATGTACCTGGGCAAGGTCGTCGAGATCGCGCCGCGGGACGAGCTGTACGAGAACCCGATGCACCCGTACACGGTGGCCCTGCTCTCGGCCGTACCGGTGCCCGACCCGGGCCGCCGCGAGCGCGCCCAACGGGACCGGATCCTGCTCACCGGCGACGTACCCAGCCCGATCAACCCGCCGTCCGGCTGCCGCTTCCGGACCCGGTGCTGGAAGGCGCAGCAGAAGTGCGCGGACGAGGTACCACCGCTGGCGGAGCTGGCCACCGGGCACCGGGTGGCCTGCCACTTCCCGGTTGACGAGTCGGAACGGACGGCTCGGGGCGCGCTGCGTACGGCCACCCAGCAGGACGCGCTGACTCCCCCGACCGGGTGAGCTCAGAGCGCCCGGCGGCCCTCGAAGGCCCGACCGAGGGTGATCTCGTCGGCGTACTCCAGGTCGCCGCCGACCGGTAGCCCGCTGGCCAGCCGGGTCACCGTGATCCCCATCGGCTTGACCAGCAACGCGAGGTACGTCGCGGTCGCCTCGCCCTCGGTGTTGGGGTCGGTGGCGAGGATGAGCTCGGTGACGGTACCGCCGGCCAGCCGGGCCATCAGTTCCCGGATCCGCAGGTTGTCCGGGCCGATCCCCTCCAGCGGGTTGATCGCCCCGCCGAGTACGTGGTACCGGCCGCGGAACTCGCCGGTCCGCTCGATGGCGACGACGTCCTTGGGCTCCTCCACGACGCACAGCACGCTCTCGCCGCGCCGCTGGTCCCGGCAGATGCGGCACTGCTCGGACTCGGCCACGTTGAAGCACGTGGTGCAGAACCGCACCAGCTCCTTGACCCGTTGCAGGGCGACGGACAGCCGCTTCACGTCGGTCGGATCGGCGGACAGGACGTGGAACGCGATCCGCTGCGCGCTCTTGGGCCCGATCCCGGGTAGCCGGCCGAGCTCGTCGATCAGATCCTGGAGCGCACCTTCGTACATGGACTAGAAGCCAGGCAGGCCAAGGCCGCCGAGCCCGCCGGCGACCGGGCCCATCTTCTGCTCGGTCAGCGCACGGACCGCTTCGGCGGCGTTGTGCAGCGCCGCGAGTACCAGGTCTTCCAGCGTCTCGACGTCGTCGGGGTCGACCGCCTTCGGGTCGATCTTCACGCCGGTGATCTCCCCGGTACCGGTGATCGTCACGGTCACCAGGCCACCGCCGGCGGTACCGGTGAGCTGCGCTTCAGCCAGCTCCGCCTGGGCGCTGGCCACCTGCTGCTGCATCTTCTGCGCCTGCTTGAGGAGCTGCTGGATGTTGGGCTGTCCACCGGGGCGCACGGTCATCTCCTGTTCGTCAGCGGGTCGCTATTCAGCGTAGCGGTCACCCGATCTGCTCCGCGCCCAGCGTCTGCCGCAGGAGCTGCAGCGCCTGCTCCTCGCTGGTCTGCCGGACGGTCTGCTCGTCGAGCACGTCGTCAAGCGGCTCGTCACCCGGGTCGAAGCCCTCGTAGGGTTCGTCGGGGGGCTCCTCGGCCGGCTCCGCGGCGGCCTTCCGGCCGTTTCCCGCCGCCCGCCCACCGGCCTTGCGGGGGGCCGTGGCGGGTGCCGGCGACGGGTCCGGCCGCGGCGCGGGGGCGGCACCGCCGGGTGGCGCGGTGGTCGGCCAATCCGGCTCGGCCGCGGGCGCGTCCCGCCGGGACTGAGCCGGGGGTACGGGCGGCTTCGGCCCCTGGTCGGACGCGGTACCCGGGCTCACAGCCTGGCCACTGAGCTCACACCGGACCTGCCAGGCGCGGTCGGGCGCGGGCGGGCCGAGCACCTCGTAGACCGCTTCGATCAGCAGTTCGGGACCGCCGGCGAGCATCTCGGCGTGTACCCGGTGCTTGAACAGCAGGACGAGGGTATCGCCGGCCACCTCGCGTACCGTCGCCTCGCGGGCCACCGCACCGACGCGGCGCGACTTCCGGCCGACGTACCCGAGGATCTCCTCCCAGACCCGGCGGACCGCGACCGCGTCCAGGACGCCGGGTCGTTCGGGCGCCGCGGTCTTGACGGCGACCGCCGCGGCCTGGGGCTCGCCGTTATCCCGGTCGTCCTGCGGCTCGGCCTGGCTCGGCGGCTCGGGCTTGCTTTGCGGGGCTGTCGTGCCTTGCGGCTCAGGCTGGTTTTGCGGCGCCGTCCTGGTTTGCGGCGCTTCTGGTGTCGGTGTCGAGGTCGGGGTCGGCGGCTCGCCGGTCGCGGCGAGGCGACGCTCCATGCGTTCCAGACGTTGCAGCAGCGCACCGGCCGAGTCGTCGGCACCGGGCAGGAGCATGCGGGCACAGATGAGTTCGAGGAGCAGCCGCGGCGCGGTGGTGCCGCGCATCTCGGTCAGCCCATCGTGGACGATGTCGGCCAGCCGGGACAGCGTCGCCGGGCCGAACCGCTGGGCCTGCGACGCCATCCGGGTCAGCTCGTCGTCGGGCGCGTCGAGCAGGCCCTTGCCAGCCGCGTCGGGTACCTGTTGCAGCACGATCAGGTCACGCAGCCGGCCCAGCAGGTCACTGGCGAACCGGCGCGGGTCGTGCCCGGCCTCGACCACCCGGTCGATCGTGCCGTACGCGGCGGCCCCGTCACCGGCCGCGAGCGCGTCGCACATCTCGTCGAGGAGGGCGACGTCGGTGACCCCGAGCAGGGCGACCGCACGGGGGTAGGTGACCCCCTCCGGGCCCGCGCCGGCGATCAGCTGGTCGAGGACCGAGAGGGTATCCCGGGCCGAGCCGCCCCCCGCGCGTACGACCAGCGGAAACACCGCCGGCTCGACCTTCACGCCCTCGATGGCGCACAGCTTCTCCAGGTAGGGCCGCAGCACGCCGGGCGTGATCAGCCGGAACGGGTAGTGGTGGGTACGCGACTTGATCGTGCCGAGCACCTTGTCCGGTTCAGTCGTGGCGAACACGAACTTGACGTAGTCGGGTGGCTCCTCGACCAGCTTGAGCAGCGCGTTGAACCCGGCCGACGAGACCATGTGGGCCTCGTCGATCACGTACACCTTGAAGCGGCTGGAGACCGGCGCGAAAATGGCACGTTCGCGCAGGTCACGAGCGTCGTCCACGCCGCCGTGGGAGGCGGCGTCGATCTCGATCACGTCGATCGAGCCCGACCCGTCCGGCGCCAGCGCCACGCAGGAGTCGCACTCCCCGCACGGCTCCGGGGTCGGCCCGCGCTCGCAGTTCAGCGACCGGGCCAGGATCCGCGCGCTGCTGGTCTTGCCGCACCCGCGGGGCCCGGAGAACAGGTACGCATGGTTGAGCCGGCCGGTACGCAGTGCCTGCATCAGCGGCTCGGTGACGTGCTCCTGCCCGATGACCTCGGCGAACGTGCGCGGCCGGTACCTGCGGTACAGCGCCAGTCCCACGGGTACAAGCTACCCCGCGGGTCCGACGGTTCCCGGCCCGGTCCGGTACCCGGCGCTGGGTACGCGGCCCAGGTACGCAGGGGCCCCCCGTGCACCCGCCAGAGCCCGCTTATCCTTGCTGCCTTCCGGCCCTGGGGAGGTTCACGGGGTAAACGCCGCACGAGGGGCTCCGGACACTGTACCCGGTCGTATCCCCCTGGCGGGCTTCGGTATCCTCGTCCACGGAGGATTCGCCTAGAGGCCTAGGGCGCACGCTTGGAAAGCGTGTTGGGTGAAAGCCCTCACGAGTTCGAATCTCGTATCCTCCGCCACGCCTGGCCAGGCATAACGCCGGCTGCTCCGCCGCCGGGGCGAATAAGCTCGGTTTGTGGGGATTCTGCGATCACTGGTACCCCGGCCAGGTCTGGCCCTGGTCGCGGTCGCCGCGGTGGTCGTCCTAGCGCTGGTTCTCGGTGTACACCGGATCCAGCGCATCGTACCGGCCGGATCACCGCCGTCGGCGTCGGCGCGCGCGTCGCCCGGCGTCTCGGTCGCGCCGTCGGCCGACCCGGACACGGTGAGCTTCACCGGGACCGGGGACATCCGGTTCGGGCAGAGCGCCGCCGAACTGACCAGCCGGCACGGGCTGCACGCCGTACCGTCGGCGTGTATGCCGCGCTTCGCCGACCTGGCGCAGGTGCACCCGATTCTGGTCGACGGGAAGCTGGCGGTCCTCGTGCTGGAGCCGCCGGCGCATACGCCGGAGGGGGTATCGGTCGGGGCGAGCGTGGTGACCGTCCACCGGACGTATCCCGGCGCGGCCGATCTCAAGCCGACCCGGCCGTACGCGTACGCCGGGATCCTGGCCACCGACGGCGACCTGGGCTACCTCTTTCTCTACAGCGGCGGGACGGTGCAGCGGGAACTCGTCGGCTACACGACATACCTACGCCAGCTCTGCGAGTCCGGGTTCCCGACCTGCTGAACTGACAGGTCTCTTTTACCGAGTGGTGACTCACCTGGGCAACGGGAGAGAAGGCACCACCCACACAGTACGCGCGAAATGGAGACTCCCGGCTTAATCCCGACCGGAGGTTCCCATGACCGCAAAGCTCGACCTGCCTGTCCGCGTCACTCCACAAGACACCAGATCCGCGTGGCGGCGTCAGTACTGGGTACTGTTGTTCGCGATCTACTGCCTCGGTTTCGCGATCTACGGCGCCGACCCGTACGTCACCTTCAACCGTACCGAAGCGAGGATCTTCCCCACCCGGGTGGAATGGCAGTATCCGCTGATCGTGGCGCATGTGTTCACCGGCGTGGTGACCGTCTCGCTGGCCTGGGTCCAGGTGTGGCCCTGGCTACGAAGTCACCACCCGCGGGTACACCGTGCCCTGGGCCGGGTGTACCTCCTGGCCGGCGCGGTACCGGCGGCTCTGCTGGCCATCCCGGCGGCGATCCTGGACACCGGTGGACAGTCCATCCGGGTCGCACTGCTCACCATCGCGTTCCTGTGGCTGGCCACGAGCATCCTCGGTGGCCGGGCGGCGCTGCAGCGACGGCTGGGTGACCACCGGAGGTGGATGCTGCGCAACGTCGCCCTGGCGACCGTGGTCATCACGGCCCGCCCGTACACCTTCGCGAA
>VAXX01000513.1 GCA_005885115.1 Actinomycetota bacterium
TACCCGAGGCGTTCCTGCTGTTCTTCGGCCTCATCGACGACGCCGCGGTCGCGGTGTGGCTGGCCGGCGCGGTGCTGTCGGAGACCGAGCGCTTCCTGGCCTGGGAAGCCGAGCGGGCCAGAGTCATCCCCGGACATCTGAAGACTCATTAAGCTCGACCCGTGCGTTACTACGACAACGTCGTCGAGCTGATCGGCAACACCCCGCTGGTACGCCTGCGGAACGTCGCCGAGGGGATCTCCGCCACGGTGCTGGCGAAGGTCGAGTACCTCAACCCGGGCGGCAGTGTGAAGGACCGGATCGCGCTGCGGATGGTGGAGGAGGCCGAGAAGGCCGGACTGCTCCAGCCGGGCGGCACGATCGTGGAGCCGACCTCCGGCAACACCGGTGTCGGGCTCGCCCTGGTTGCGCAGTTGCGCGGGTACCACTGCGTGTTCGTCTGCCCGGACAAGGTCTCCGAGGACAAGCGCAACGTGCTGCGCGCGTACGGCGCCGAGGTGGTGGTCTGCCCGACCTCGGTCGCGCCGGAGGATCCGCGCTCGTACTACACCGTCTCCGACCGGCTGGCCCGGGAGATCCCGGGCGCGTGGAAGCCGGACCAGTACGCCAACCCCAACAATCCGCTGTCCCACTACGAGTCGACCGGCCCGGAGCTGTGGGCGCAGACCGAGGGTCAGATCACCCACTTCGTCGCCGGGATCGGCACCGGCGGGACGATCTCGGGCGTCGGCCGGTACCTGCGCCAGGCGTCCGACGGCGGCGTCAAGATCATTGGTGCCGACCCGGAGGGCTCGGTGTACTCCGGCGGCACCGGCCGCCCGTACCTGGTCGAGGGGGTCGGCGAGGACTTCTGGCCGGACACCTACGACCGGGGGATCTGCGACGAGATCGTGGAGGTCTCGGACAAGGAGTCCTTCGCGATGACCCGCCGGCTGGCCCGGGAGGAGGGGCTGCTCGTCGGGGGCTCCTGCGGCATGGCGGTCGTGGCGGCGCTGCGGGTGGCCCGGCGGGCCGGGCCGGACGACGTCGTCGTGGTGCTGCTCCCCGACAGCGGGCGGGGGTACCTGTCGAAGATCTTCAATGACGAATGGATGGCCCGGTACGGCTTCCTCGCCGTCTCCGGCACCGAGGCCACGGTCGGCGAGGTGCTGGACGGCAAGGGGGTACGGCTACCCGAGCTGGTCCACGTCCATCCGGCCGAGACGGTCCGGGAGGCGATCGACGTGATGCGCGAGTACGGCGTCTCCCAACTGCCCGTACTCAAGGCCGAGCCGCCGGTCGTGACCGGTGAGGTGGCCGGCTCGATCGCCGAGAAGGACCTGCTCGACGCGCTGTTCAGCGGGCAGGCGCACCTGCACGACATGATCGAGCGGCACATGGGTCCGCCGCTGCCGGTGATCGGCGGCGGTCAGCCGGTGTCCGAGGCGGTCGCGCTGCTGGAGAACGCCGACGCGGCCCTGGTGCTGGTGGACGGCAAGCCGCGCGGGGTCCTCACCAGGCAGGACCTGCTCGCTCACCTTGGCGCGCGCTGAGCTAGGCGGCCGCCAGCTCGGCGGGCACGGCGACGACGTCGACGTACGCGCCCCGGCGCAGCACCGTGATCGGTAGCCGGGCGCCGATGGCCGGACCGAGCATGAGCCGCTGCAACGTCTGTACGCTCTCGACCGGACTGCCGCCCGCCGAGATGATCACGTCGCCGAGGTAGATCCCGGCGACCCCGGCCGGGCTGCCGGGTACGACCTCCACGACCCGCAGCCCGAGCCGCTGCCCGGTGCGCTCGGCCACCGGCGGGGGCAGCGGTACCGGCATCCCGGCCACGCCCAGCCACGCCCGGCGTACCCGGCCGGAGGACAGCAGCTCCGAGATGATGTACCGGGTCGGTCCGTTCACGGGTACCGCCAGGCCCAGCCCGTACCCGGCGACCGCGGTGTTGATCCCGATCACCTCGCCGGCCGAGTTGGCCAGCGCCCCACCCGAGTTGCCCGGATTGAGCGCCGCGTCGGTCTGGATCACGTTGTCGATCAGACGTACGTGCCGCCCGTCCCGGGCCGGGATCGAGCGCCCCAGCCCGCTGACCACCCCGGCGGTCACCGAACCGGCCAGGCCCATCGGGTTGCCCACGGCCACCACGAGTTGACCGATCCGGAGCTGGTCGGCGTCGCCCAGGACGGCCGGCGGTACCCCGGGCGTGTGTACCCGCAGCACGGCCAGGTCGGCCAGCGGATCCGCGCCGACGACGTCGAAGCGGGACTCGGTACCGTCGCCGAAGGCCGCCGTACCCCCGTCCGCGCCCGCGACGACGTGCGCGCTGGTCAGCAGGAAGCCGTCGTCGGTGAAGACCACCCCCGAGCCGGCGCCGGCCCCACGCGGCGTACGCACCGCGAGCGCGGCCACCGAGGGCAGCACGCGCGCCGCGACGCCCGTCACCACCTGGCTGTACGCGTCAAGAGCATCCATGCCCGGGCCAACGCCCATTGACGTGGTGCTATGCCCCCCTTCGCCCTGGGCGTAACGATCATGTGGGGTCGGACAGATTGTCCGTTCCCCAACACGCGCAGTTGCCTAACGTGCGACTTGCACGTTGAAGTCAACGGGGAGCCCGCAGGGAGGACTTCGTGGTCAGTGACAGCGAGATCAGCGCGGATCTCGTGACGCCCGCCGACGTCGCGGACCCGCTGCTGTGGCGGGACGCGCAGGAGATGCTCGGCCGGCACTCCCGCGCCAACCGCTACGGCGAGTGCGTCTGGTGCGCTCGTACCTGGCCCTGCCCGCCCCGACGGCTCGCCGAACGCGCCGAAGCCGCCGCGTACCGGTCCACCGAGGACGGCTGGACGGACCTCGCCAGCCGACCGGCCCGGCACGCGGCCCGCAATGCCGGACCCTTCGACCCACCGACGTTCCACCCGCGGTGACCTCGGGCGCCCCGCCAGCGCCCCGTCCCCGCACCACCCGCTCACCCGGTACGGCAGCTCCGGCAGCCTCCGCCGGTCGCCTGCCGGTACGCCTCCGGCCAGGCGTACCCCGGTCGAGCGGGTAACGGCGGGCGAGGGTACGTGACCCATCCGGTTCCCCCGCGACACTCCAAGGTCACGTACCCTCGCCCAAAGCCGTCCCTTACGGCTTGATCAGGCTGATCCGGGTGTCCCAGTTTGCCAACAGGGTCCGGGTCAGGCCACAGGACGGATCCGCTTCGAACGTGGCCAGGTCGCAGCTCTGGCCGATGTACTCGCTGGCGATCCAGATGTTCCCGCCGTCCACCGCGGTCGCACCGTAGTCACCCCAGCGCGGCCGGGCCGGGCTGCCACCCAGCGGGTCGTACCCGGTGAAGCCGTCCTGCGGTCCGACACCCGCCTTGGCCACGAAGATCGAGCCGGCGCCGGTACGCCCGTCGAAGGCCGCGTACGCCGCCGACGGGTAGTAGTTGTCGCCGACCAGCGTGAACGCCATGACGCCCTTGCCGTCGGCGTTGAGGCCGATGGCCGGGTACGTCAGGTTTGCCCCGGCGAGGGCGAGCTGACCCTGGTTCGCCAGGTGGGCGCTGACCGAGTGCGGGTGCGCATCCGGCGACACGATGTACCAGCCGACCCCGGCGACCTTGCGGCCCTCGACCGTGACGACCGTGTCCAGCGCGCCGTACAGCTTGCCGTTGGCGTACGTCACCTGCTGCATCCGGGTGTCGTTGCTGTCCAGCGGCGACTCCGTCTGCGCCTTGTTCGGCAGCCCGAAGGCGGCCGAGCAGGCCGGGTCGGTCAGGCACTGCCCGAGCGGGAACGGTCCCACCTTCTGGTTGGACAGCGGCGGCAGCGCGTACGGCGTCACGTGTACCCGCGTGTTGGTCAGCCGCGGGTTCGGCGAGGCCGAGTCCAGCGACTCGGTGTCGCTCAACGCCCAGGTCACGATGGTGTTCGAGACCGAGCCATCGACGCCGGTGGCCTCGGGCGCGGCGTTGGAGGACAGGAAGTACTCCGTACCGTCCGCCTCGTGGCTGTACTGGCCGGCGGTCGGCGACTGGGCCGGCCACACGGTGAAGCCGGGCTCGCCCTTGTCCAGGCCGGTGGTGTCGAACTGGGTCACCTGGATGTCCGCGTCACCGCGGGCGAACGCCCGCTTGGAGAACGCGTAGATCTGGGCGCTGTTGAAACTGACCGGCCCGGACCACGGGTACTCGTTGGTGGTGATGTAGAAGCCGTGCGAGTCCACCCCGATGTGCGGGTAGTCGCCCAGGCACGGGCAGTGCGGGTGTACCGGCGAGCCGGCGTTGCCGTTGTCCGTCGAGTCCAGCGAGTACTTGGTCCAGGTACCCAGCGGGTCCTGGGCCACCGCGATGTCGAGGTGGTTGGTCAGCAGCAGGTCACCGCTGGCCGGGTCGACATCGAGAGTGAGTACGACCAGGAAGAACGTCCTGGTGGTCGGGTCGTACAGGCAGGTCGGGTCGGTGACCTCCGGGCCGAACGGGCCGGACGGCCGGACGAACTGCGCCGGGTACCCGAAGAAGGTGTTCAGGTCGATGACGCCCGTCTGCGGCGTACCACTGGCGCTGTAGACCCGGAACACGTCGTTGAGTGCCTCGACCACGTGCCCGCCGCCCACGCACAGCCCCTGGTCCGGCGGCTCGATGCTGAACTGGTTGCCGCCGTTGGCGGTCCGCTGCGAGCGGTGGTTCATCCCGTCGAACGACGCGAGCAGTTGCGGCCCGCCCCGGGTGATCGCGCTGGGCCGCGACGGCGCCGCGGCGCTGGTCGCGGTCTGGCCGCTGCCCGCGCGGGCGCCGTGCTGGCGGGCCAGGCTGCGGTCGGACCCGCGGCTGCCCGATCCGCTCGGGACGCGGCTGGCCGCGTCGGGCCCGGCCTCCTGCCGGATCTCGGTCGACAGCGAGGCGGGCGCCCCGGTGCCGGTCGGGGTGGGCCTGTAGGCAGCCGTCCCGGTCTTATGGATGAACCGTCCGGCGGGTGCGGCCGACGCGGTGGAGGCGCCGGCCAGTGGGGTCAGCGCCGCCACGACGGCCACCGCCGTGACGATGGAGAGCTTTCTGCGGTTGTGCCAGGACATACCGTTGCTCCTTGACTGCGTGAAAAATCGGGTTGTACGCAGTCGGACACGTGAGAGCGGCGCCGACCTGCGGCGCGTCTGGCACATGGTCGGCGGCGGTCTCGCAGTCCTGGCGAGAACGGCACACGGCTTTGTGCGCGGCACGCCGGCTGTTCCGGTCCCCCACCTGTCCGCCGGCCTGTCGTTGATCGTGGTCCATGAATGGCGGCAGGGGGAAGGGGAAGGTACCCCACTCGTACCCTTGATCCTGCCGGCCGGAAAGATCCGCCGGCTCAGCGGATGCCGGTGTCGAGCCGGACGTTCTCGGTCGCGTAGCGCCCCGGCGGGACGACGACGGTCACCGATGCCGGCCGGGGGAAGGGGCGGCCCTGCGGGTTGGCCACGTGCATCACGTACCGGCCCGGGGCCAGGGCGATCCGGTACCTCCCGTCCTGGTCGCTGACCAGGGATCCCACGGCCTTCCCGGTGCCGGCCTCGGTGATCGTGATCCGGGCCGGGTACGGCCGGTCCGGACACGGCGGGTCGGTAGCGACCGGGCAACCGCCGTCGACGGTGATGAGCCCGCTGACCCCCGAGCCGGCGGGCATCGCTGTCGTCGGGCCCGGTCCGGTGGTCGGGCTGGCCGGCGGGGTACTCGTCGGGGCTGCGGAACTGGGCTCGGCGACGATCGACCGGTCGGGCGTGGCCGGGCCGGTGGCCGTGCCGCCCGCCGTACACCCGGTGAGCAGGGCTGCGATCGTCAGCGAGCCGGTAGCGAGAACTGTCCGGTGCCAGGTACGCATACCGGGTTTGACGCGTACCGGCCCGGTCCGGTTCCGGTCAGTCCGCGTCGGGCTCGGCGTCCAGGTCCTCGGTGGACGTGTCCACCTGCGGCTGATCGACCCACAGGGCCCGCAACTGGTTCTGCATGAACGTGGTGAGCCGGCCCCGGTAGTCCCGGTCGAAGTGCTCCAACGCCTCGATCTGCTGCTGGAGCGCCTCCCGCTTGGTCTCCAGGCTGCCCACAACGTCCTGGTACCGCCGCTGGGCCTGGTCGTGGAGCTCGTCGGCGTGTGCCTGGGCGTCCTTGGCGATCTCCTCCGCGTGCGCGCGCGCATCGGCCAGGATCGCGTCGGCGTCGTGCCGCGTATCGTCGGCGTGCGCCTGGGCGTCCCGCGCGATCTCCTCGGCGGTGGCCCGGGCATCGGAGAGCGTCTTGTCGGCCTGCCGCCGAAACTCATCGGCGTGCGCCTGGGCGTCCCGTACGATCTGCTCCGCCATCGCCCGTGCGTCCGCGCAGATCTTGTCGGCCTGCCGGTGCGCGGTGGCGACGTGCTCGTCCGCCGTCCGCTGCGCCAGGTTGAGCACCTGGAGCGCCTGGCGTTGGGCGTTCGCGTTCTGCTCCGAGAACGAGTCGGAACGGCCCTCCAGCTCCACGTGCTCGGCGCCCGGAGGCGTCCCCACGAGAAGACCCTTGACCCGGCCTTTCATACCATTGTCAGCCACCGGAAGACCTCCCTTGGACGCACCGGCGATGCCGTTGGCAGCGCGAGGCATCGGTGCCGGAGCGCTGGCCT
>VAXX01000453.1 GCA_005885115.1 Actinomycetota bacterium
GGCGCCCGGGAACGGCTGACCGCCGTGTACGGCAGCGCCGACGAGGGTCCGCTGGAGAACGTGTACGCCTTCCACACGCTGCGCCCGGGCACCTTCGAGCTCGGCCCGTTCTCCGTCACCGTCGAGCAGGTCAACCACCCCGTCGAGACGTACGGGGTCCGGCTGGAGCACGGTGGGAGGTCGCTGGCGTACTCGGCGGACACCGCCACCTGCGAGGCGCTGATCCGGCTGGCCCAGCACGCCGACGCCTTCCTGTGCGAGGCGAGCTACCTCGACGGCGAGGACAACCCGCCCGGCCTGCACCTGACCGGCCGCGAGGCGGGGGAGGCGGCGGCCAAGGCCGGGGTCGGGCGGCTCCTGCTCACCCATCTGGTCAGTGCGTGGGGTGACCCGACGGCCACGTACGAGGCGGCGTCGGGGTGTTTCTCCGGGCCGGTGGACCTGGTCGCGCCCGGCGATCGATACGAGATATAACGCACTCTTCGCCCGCGCGTCAGGTTGATGTGGTCTGGCGCACCGCCGGGGAACGCACGTTGACTGCATGCGGGTCGCGATCATCACCGAGTCGTTCCCACCGGACATCAACGGCGTGGCGCACTCCGTCGTACGGGTGGCGGAGCATCTGGTGGCCAGCGGGCATGAGCCGCTGGTCATCGCGCCGGAGCCGGCTTCGGGTACCGCCCGGGTGGCGGGTCACCTGCCGTACCCGGTGGTGCGCGTGCCGTCGATGCCGATGCCCGGGTACCCGAGCTTCCGGCTCGGCCTGCCCAGCCGGAAGCTGACCGAGGCGCTCCTCGGGCACGGCACCGAACTGGTACACCTGGCAAGTCCGTTCTTCCTCGGCGCGCGGGGCAGCGCGGTGGCGCAGCGGCTACGGCTGCCGCACGTGGCGGTTTACCAGACCGACATCCCCGCTTACGCGAGTGCGTACCGGATGCGGGGGTTGGGCGAGGCGGCGGCGTGGCGGTGGCTGCGCGCCATCCACAACGCCGCCGACCGCACGCTCGCGCCGTCGACCGCCTCGGCGACCGCGCTGCACGCGCACGGGATCGAGCGGGTCTGGCTGTGGCGGCGGGGCGTGGACACGGTGCGCTTCGACCCGCGGCACCGCAGCGCCGCGGTCCGCCGGGCGCTGGCCCCGGGTGGCGAGATCCTCGTCGGGTACGTGGGCCGGCTCGCCCTGGAGAAGCGCGTCGATCTGCTGGCGCCGATCGCCACCCGACCCGGGGTACGGCTGGTCATCATCGGCGGCGGTCCGGCCGAACCGGTGCTGCGCAAGGCGTTGCCCGGTGCGGTGTTCCTCGGTCCCCGGCAGGGCAGGCAGTTGGCCCGGTTGTACGCCAGCCTGGACGTGTTCGTCCACAGTGGACCGTACGAGACGTTCGGGCAGACCGTACAGGAGGCGTCGGCCAGTGGCGTACCGGTCGTGGCGCCCGCGGCCGGTGGGCCGGTCGACCTGGTGGCCGACGGGGTGAGCGGATACCTGGTACCCCCACTGTCGGCCCAGGCCCTGGACGACGCGGTCGGCGTACTGTGCGCCTCGCCCCGACTGCGCCAGGAGTTCGGCGCGGCGGCCCGGGCGATGGTCCTGACCCGGAGCTGGAGCGCGATCGGCGACCAGTTGCTCGGGCACTACCGGGACGTCCTGGGTAGCCGGGTGTCCGCGGTCCCGGTGGCCGCGTGAGAATCGTCCGGCTGGCCAACTTCGTGGCGCCCCGGTCGGGCGGGCTGCGGACCGCGATGCGGGCCCTCGGCGAGGGGTACGTGGCGGCCGGGCACGAGCCGGTGCTCGTCATCCCCGGACTGTCCCCCATGGACGAACACACCGAGCAGGGTCGGGTCATCACGTTGCCCGGACCGGTGTTGCCGTTCTCCGGCGGGTACCGGATGCTGCTGAACCGGCGCCGGTTGACCGCACTGCTCGACCGGTTGGCCCCGGACCGGTTGGAGGTGTCCGACCGGACCACCCTGCGCTGGACCGGGGCCTGGGCGCGCCGGCACGGCGTGCCCTCGGTGATGGTGTCGCACGAGAGCGTGGCCGGGCTGCTCGGACTCGCCGGGCGGATGCTGTCCGGGCCGGCGGCGCGGCTGGCGGACACGCTGAACTCGCGCACCGCCAGGCACTACACGACGGTGGTGTGTACGACCGACTGGGCGGCCCGCGAGTTCGAGCGGCTGGGCGTGGCGAACCTCATGCGGGTACCACTGGGGGTGGACCTGGACCTGTTCTCGCCGGACCGGCGCTCGGTGTCGCTACGGGACCGGTACGCGGCGGCGGACGAGGTGCTGATCGTCCACTGTGGACGGCTGTCGGTCGAGAAGAAGCCGGAGCGCTCGATCGAGGCGGTGGCGGCGTTGCGCGCCTCGGGCGTACCGGCGGTGCTGGTGGTGGCCGGGGACGGGCCGCTGCGGGACCGGTTGGCGCGGCGGGCCGAGGGACTTCCGGTGGTGTTCACCGGCTTCCTGCACGACCGGCCGGCGCTGGCCGCGCTGCTGGCCACCGCCGACGTGGTACTGGCGCCGGGTCCGGTGGAGACCTTCGGGCTCGCCGCGCTGGAGGCGCTGGCCTGCGGTACCCCCGTGGTGGTCAGCGCGAGCAGCGCGCTGCCGGAGGTGGTCGGCGACGCCGGGATCGCTGTGGTGGGCGAGGATTTCGCGGCCGGCGTGGCCGGGGTGCTGCGCTGGCCGGTCGCGGCGCGGCGGGCCGTGGCGAGGCGCCGGGCCCAGGAGTTCGGCTGGCCCGCGGCGGTACGCGGATTCCTTGCCGCCCATGGCCTGCCGCTCACCGACCCGGTGGTCGTGGCGTGAGCACGTTCGTCGCGCTCGGCGACTCCATCACGGTGGGGATGGGGGACCCGTTGCCCGACGGGACCTGGCGGGGCTGGGCGGCGATCCTCGCGCCCGCGCTGGATGCCGACCTGGTCAACCTCGCGGTGAGCGGCGCGTTGACCGCCGACGTGGAGCGCGAGCAACTGCCCCGTGCGCTGGAGCTGCGCCCGGACCTCGCGGCCGTGGTGGTCGGCGTCAACGACACCCTGCGGCACAGCTTCGACCCGTCCCGGGTGGGCGCGGCGCTCGCGCACACGGTCGGCGCGCTGACCGCGGCCGGGGCGACGGTACTCACCATGCGGTTGCCCGACCCCGGACGGATGTTCGGGTTGCCGGGTACGCTCGCCCGGCCCCTCGCCCGGCGGATCCGGGCGGTGAACACGGTTGCGGACCGGATCGCCCAACGGTTCGGCACGGTGCACTTCGACGTGGTGGGGCACCCGGCGACGTACGACCGTCGCATGTGGAGCGTGGACCGGTTGCACCCCAGCGAACGGGGGCACCGGCTGGTGGCCCACTCGTACGCGGCGCTGCTGGGCGTACCCGAGGACCGGCGCCCGGCCCTGGAACCCTCCAGCGCCCCGCCGACCCGCCGCGCACAGCTCGGCTGGCTGGCGACGAAAGGTACCCGCTGGGTGGTGGACCGGTCCCGGGACCTGGTGCCGTACCTGGCCGGCATGGCCGTCGCCGAATGGTGGTACGGGCTGCGCGGGCACGCCGACCGGCTGGACGAGGCCGCCGCGCGGGAGACGGTACTCGCGCTCCGGGCCCTGGAGGGTCCGGTTAGGCTGACCCCATGGCCCGACCTGATGGACGCGACCCCGACCAGCTGAGGCCGGTCACCCTGACCCGGCAGTGGAGCACGCACCCGGAAGGGTCGGTGCTTGTCGAGTTCGGCGCGACCCGGGTGCTGTGTACGGCGAGCGTCACCGAAGGGGTACCCCGCTGGCGCAAGGGCTCCGGGCTCGGCTGGGTCACCGCCGAGTACGCGATGCTGCCCCGGTCCACGACGACCCGTTCGGAGCGGGAGAGCGTGAAGGGGAAGATCGGTGGGCGTACCCATGAAATCTCCCGCCTGATCGGCCGCAGCCTGCGCGCGTGCCTGGACCTCGCGGCGCTCGGCGAGAACTCGATCGTGCTGGACTGTGACGTCCTGCAGGCCGACGGCGGCACCCGGACCGCGGCGATCACCGGCGCGTACGTGGCGCTGCACGACGCGATCGGCTGGCTCGCGGCGCAGCATGCCCTGCGCGGCAAGCCGGGCGAGGCGCTGCACCGGTCGGTGTCGGCGGTCAGCGTCGGCGTCATCGGCGGCGAGCCGCGGCTGGACCTGTGCTACGAGGAGGACGTGGTCGCCGACGTGGACATGAACATCGTCTGCACCGGCGCCGGCGATTTCGTGGAGGTACAGGGGACCGGGGAGCAGGCCGTGTTCACCCGGCGGGAACTGGACGAGCTGGTCGACCTCGGGGCCCGGGGCTGTGTGGCACTGGCCTCGGCGCAGGCGCTCGCGCTGGGGCTGCCCGCCGACGGGCTGTGCGGTCCGCACGTCACGCCGGCCCATCTGTTCCGCCAGTCATGAAGCTCCTCCTCGCTACCCGCAACGCGAAGAAACTCGTTGAGCTGCAACGGATTCTCGGCGGAGTGTCGTTGGTCGGGCTGGACGACGTACCGGCCTACGAGGAGGTACCGGAGTCTGGGCTGACCTTCGCGGACAACGCGCTCATCAAGGCCCGGGAAGGGGCCGCGCGTACCGGGTTGCCGACCGTCGCGGACGACTCGGGGCTCGCGGTCGACGCGTTGAACGGGATGCCGGGCGTGTTCTCGGCGCGCTGGGCCGGGCGGCACGGGGACGACGCGGCCAACCTCGAACTGGTCCTGGCGCAGGTCTCGGACGTACCGGATCCGTTGCGGGGAGCGGCTTTCGTGTGCGCGGCCGCGCTGGCGTCGCCGGACGGTCGCGAGTGGACGGTGCACGGCGAGATGCGCGGGCGGCTGGTACACGTACCTCGGGGTACCGGCGGGTTCGGGTACGACCCGATCTTCGTGGCGGACGGCGAGACCCGGACCAACGCCGAACTGGGTCCGGGCGAGAAGGACGCGATCAGCCACCGGGGCAAGGCGTTCCGGGCGCTGGCCGAGATCATCCGTACCGAGCTCGGCTGACGGCTCGGGCAGCGGCCTCAGGCCAGCGGGCCGATCCGGGACTCGATCTCGGCGCGTACCGCGGAGCCGGCGACGAGTTCGCGGGCGGCTTCGAGGACCGGCGCGAGGAAGATGTCCGGGCCCGGGTCGCCGGCGAAGGTACGCACCGCCTCCAGCGCGGCGGCACCGGCGGGCGAGGGGGTCAGCGGGGCGCGCAGTTGAATGCCGCGTACCCCGGCGAGCAGCTCGACCGCGAGCAGGCTGGTGAGGTTGTCCAGCACGGTACGCAGCTTGCGGGCGGCGGCCCAGCCCATGGATACGTGGTCCTCCTGCATCCCGCTCGTGGGTACCGAGTCAACGCTCGCCGGTCCGGCCAGTCGCCGGTTCTCCGCGACGATCCCGGTGGCCGTGTACTGCGCGATCATCAGTCCGGAGTTGACCCCCGGGTCCGGGGTGAGGAACGCCGGCAGGTCACGGGATCGGCACACGTCCAGGAGCCGGTCGACCCGGCGTTCGGCGATCGCGCCGACCTCCGCGGCGGCGATCGCGAGGAAGTCGGCGGCGAAGCCCAGGGGCGCGCCGTGGAAGTTGCCGGTCGACTCGACCCGACCATCCGGGAGTACCACCGGGTTGTCCACAATGGACACCAGCTCGCGGGCGTTGACTCCGGCGACGAAGTCGAGGGTGTCCCGGGCCGCACCGGCGACCTGGGGAGCGCAGCGCATCGAGTACGCGTCCTGGACGGCGTGGGTCAGGTTGTCCCGGTGACTGTCCATGATGGACGACCCCTGGAGCAGCCGGTGGATGTTGGCGGCCGACACCGCCTGGCCGGGATGCGGCCGGATCGCGTGCAGTTCCGGGGCGAACGGCCGGTCCGAGCCGAGCATGGCCTCGATGGACAGTGCGGCGGTCACGTCGGCCATGGTGAACAGGTGGGCGGCGTCGCGCTGGGCGAGGATCAGCATCCCGAGCATCCCGTCGGTACCGTTGATCAGCGCCAGCCCTTCCTTGCTGGACAACGCGATCGGGTGCAGGCCGGCGGAGTGCAGCGCCTCGGAGCCCGGGATCCGGGCACCGTCCTTGCCCAGCACCCAGCCCTCGCCCATGAGTACCAGCGCGCAGTGGGCCAGTGGGGCCAGGTCACCGGAGGCACCGAGCGAGCCGTGCTCGGGTACCCACGGGGTGATGTCGTGGTTGAGCAGGTCCACCAGGGCCTGGGCGATGAGCGGGCGTACCCCGGAGTGGCCCAGCGCCAGCGACCGTACCCGCAGCAGCAGCATCGCGCGGACGACCTCCCGGGATACCGGCGCTCCGATCCCGGCCGCGTGGGAACGGATGAGCGCGTGCTGGAGCTCCGCGCGCCGTTCGGGCGCGATGAACGTACCGGCAAGGGCGCCGAACCCGGTGGAGATGCCGTAGACCGGCTTCTGGGAAAGCTCGATCTCCTCGACGATCGACCGGCTCCGGGCCAGCGCGTCCACAGTGGACGGTGCCAGTTCGACCCGGGCATCGGAGCGGGCGACGGCGAGCACGTCGTCGGCGCTGACTCCGTCGTGAGCCGGCACTTGGGCCGGATCAGCCGGGCGGCGATTGACAGCT
>VAXX01000535.1 GCA_005885115.1 Actinomycetota bacterium
GCCTTGATTGACAACGCGTTGAAGTTCGCCGGTACCGGCGCGACGGTCACCGTACGGGTCGTCCCGGACGCCGACACCGTGGCGCTGCACGTGGTCGACGACGGGCCCGGGCTCGGTGACACCGAACGGATGCGCGCCACCGAGCGGTTCTGGCGCGCGCCCGGTACCCAGAATGTCGACGGCAGCGGGCTCGGGCTGCCGATCGCCGCCGTACTCGTGGAGGTTTCCGGGGGCCGGCTGGACCTGCTGGCCGCGGCGCCCCGCGGCCTGGACGCCCGGCTGACCTTCCCGGCGGCCGGTTAGCTTTTCATCTGCCGGTAGTAGCGGGTCGCGCCCGGGTGCAGCGGCAGCGGGTACGTGTTGATCGCCTCGCCCCGGTCCAGCCGGCTGCCCATCGGGTGCGCCGCCGCCAGCACGTCCCGGTGCTCGAAAAGCGCCCGGATCAGCCGGTACGCGACCGGCTCGGCCATCGACGTACGGACCGCGAGGTAGTTGGCCACGCCCACCGTGACGGTCGGCGTCGAACGCCACCGGTACGGCAGCGGCGAGCGCGGCGAGCGCGTCGGTCGGTATCCCGCCGGAGAAGAACATCCCGTCCAGCCGCCCGGACCGCACGGCGTCGGCGGCCACCTCCGGATCCAGCCGTTCGGCCTGGAGGTCGGAGACCGCCAGCCCGGCGCACGGCAGCACCCGGCTGGCGATCAGCTCGGTGCCCGAACCCGGCGGCCCCACCGACACCCGCCGCCCGCGCAGCTCGGAGATCCCCCCGATCCGCCGGTCGAGCCGGACCACCATGTGCACGTAGCTGTCGTAGATCCGGCCCAGCGCCAGCACCGGCAGTTGGCCGGTGAACGGCGGCTGCCCCCGGTACGCGTCGGCCGCCGCGTCCGCCGTGGTCAGCCCGACCTCCGCCCGGCCGTCGGCGACGAGCTGCACGTTCTCCACGCTGGCCGCGGTCGCCAGGACCGCCGGGCGCAGCCTGGGCAGCGCGGCCCGCACGACCGCCGCGATGCCCTGGGCGTAGGCGTAGTAGACCCCGCCGGTGCCGCCGGAGGCGATCCGCAGCGGGCCCGCCGGGTAGTCCGGCTCAGCGGCGCAGCCGGCCAGCAGCGTCGCCGCCGCGGCGCCGAGCAGGGCCCGCCGACTGATCGGGGGTACGCCGTCCACCCGTCCCGCCTCCCGATGTGACCCAGGTCACCGTGTTGCGGGAACCCTAGGCGACCCGGACCGGTACCGGAAGTCCCGCCCGGACAGACTTGCGCAAGGCTTGCGCTTTCTGTCGTACCTCGGCGTCAAGGGTGGGCCGCCGGCCAGCGACCCACCCTTCAGCCGAACGGTTACGTCAGCCGGCGCAGCCGTGGATCTTGTTGCTCCAGGTCGGCTGGACGGCGAAGGTACCGGTCGCCAGCGTGATGGCGTGCAGGTGCATCCACGCGCACTTGTCGGCGTTCTCCTCGCCCCGCGAGTCCACCCAGCCGGAGGCCGGCATCGGGTCGGTGACCGCCTCGGAGTACTCGTGGCCGGCGACGATGCTGAACCCGTCGAGCCTGCTGCGCACCGAGCTGGCGCCACAGGACGAGCCGAGGTCGAGCACGTAGGGCATGTTGGTGAACGGCAGTCCGTTGAACGAGTCGTGCCACGCGCACCAGCCGTGGTTCGGGGTACCGAAGCCGTCCGGGTGCACGCCGTGCGGGCTCACCACGATCATGCTGATGTTGTGGCCCTTGGTCGCCTTGAAGTGGGTCAGCCCGCGCTGGGCCTCGCCGCCGATCTGGCCGGCGGTCGCCTGGGACGGGGCATTGGCGCCGTTGTCCACCCAGACGCCCTTGAGCACCGAGGTGCCGAAGACGGGGTGCCCGCCCTTGCCGGTGTACTGCGAGGTCACCGTCGACCAGTGGTCGGCCGGCTGACCCAGGCCCTTGAAGAAGTTAGACGAGGTACACCGCGACGTGGTCCTGGATGAAGCCACCGTGGTAGAGCAGGTCGTTGGACGCCGGCTTGACCGCCGCCGTACCGGCCCTGGTGTCGTGGAACGTCGTGTAGCCGTGCGGGTTCGGCTGGTACCCGGTGGTCTTGGCCGAGGCCAGTCCGGTACCCGCGACGAGCGCCACACCCAGTGCCGCGCCCACGATGGCGACCGTGCCAAGCCGGCGGCGTAGCGGCACAGAGCCGGTACTCCTGATCATGAGACCTCTCCCTCCCCCGGGATTTCCGGAGTAATGTGAAGACTCCTATCAGAGACGGCTATCAATGTAAACACCGATCGGCTGATTGCCCGTCACCCGAAAACCCCTGGGGGCTGCCCAGACGGACCGCTCGGGGCGGGGAGGGTCGCGGCGCTGGAAGATCGATGGCGCTACCGCCGGGAGATCAACGGAAGGAACACGAGCCCGGCCGTCTCACCCGACTGCGGGTTGGCCTGCGGGGGCGCTACAGGCGGCGCACCGGCCGAAGATCTCCAGGGTGTGCCCGACGTCGGTGAAGCCGTGCTCGGCGGCCTGCTTCTCGGCCCACTTCTCCACCGCGGGGCCCTCCACCTCGACGGTCCGGCCGCAGGCCCGGCAGACCAGGTGGTGGTGGTGCTGGCTGCGGCTGCACCGCCGGTACAGCTGCTCGCCGTCGGGCAGGCGCATCTGGTCGACCTCACCGGCGTCCGCGAGGAGCTGCAGGGTCCGGTACACGGTCGTCAATCCGACGCCGGAGCCCGCAGTGCGCAACTGGGCGTGCAGTTGCTGGGCGCTGCGGAACTCGTCGGTGTCGGCGAGCAGCGCCAGCACCTCCGCGCGCTGGCGCGTGTTGCGGGCCATCCCGGGCGTGGACGGGGTCACCGGATCTGCGCTCCTGTTCGGTCAGCGATCTCCCAGTGTACGTCCGCCGATTTGTGACCGACGGGCTTGCGCAGCCGAGGCACGCTGGGTCCATGAGCATTCCCGCCTACTACGGGCGGCCCGCGCTGGTCGCCCGGTACCACCGGGGAACCGCACCGCCGTCTGTGCATGTGGTGGCGCTCCTGCAGTACGTGGGCGCTCTGCTGACCCTGCTCGCGGCGGCCGGCGTCGCGCTGCTCACCTTCGGCGGACGGCTGGCGCTGGACCGGCGGCGGATCCAGCTCCCGGCCAACGTCGAACAGGGTCTGACCGGGGCAGGCGCGATCATCGCGGGGGCGCTGGCGATGGTGGCACTGCTGTGGCTGGTGATCGCGCGCAAGCTGCAGCGCGGCCGGCAGTGGGCGCGGATCACGGTCATCCTGCTCAGCCTGTTGAGCATCGCGGGTACGGCCTACCAGGCGTGGCAGTTCGCCGACCGGCAACTGCTGCCGGGGCTTGCGCTGCCGATACTGTACGTGCTGCTGCTCAACACCCGGGCGGCGCGCTCCTGGTTCAAGGGCCACTACTGGTAGTTTCGCCCGCCCCCTTCGGTGGAACCGGTACTGGGTGAGCGAACACTGGTACGACGAAGCGGTGGTGTACTGCCTGGACGTCGAGACGTACGCCGACTCCGACGGCGACGGGTACGGCGACTTCCGCGGCCTGATCGGCCGCCTGGACTACCTGTCCCGGCTCGGCGTGACCTGCCTGTGGCTGGCGCCGATCCACCCGTCCCCACGCCGGGACGACGGGTACGACGTGACCGACTTCTACACCGTCGACCCGCGCCTGGGCAGCCTCGGGGACTTCGCCGAACTGCTGCACCAGGCGGACAACCGGGGCCTGCGGATCATCATCGACCTGGTCATCAACCACACCTCCGACGAGCACCCGTGGTTCGTCGACGCGTACTCATCGCCGGACTCCCGGTACCGGGACTGGTACGTCTGGTCCGACTCCGAGCCCTCGGACCGGTACCAGGGCATGGTGTTCCCCGGCGAGCAGCACGACACCTGGACGTACCACAAGCAGGCGAAGGCGTGGTACTACCACCGGTTCTACGACTTCCAGCCGGACCTGAACACGAGGCTTCCGGATCGACGCCGCGCCGTTCGTCATCGAGCAGACCCAACCGGGCAATCCCAACTCCCCCAGGGATTTCGAGTTCCTGACCGAGCTGCGCCAGCACGCGTCCTGGCGGCGCGGCGACGCGCTGCTGCTCGCCGAGGCCAACGTGGAGCCCGATCAGATCGTGCGGTACTTCGGCGACGAGGGCGGTTCGGCGAACCGGCTGCACATGCTGTTCGACTTCCTGCTCAACGGCCGGTTGATCCTCGCCCTGGCGCGTCAGGATCCCGAGCCGGTCATCGAGGCGCTGCGGAACAGCCCGGCGCTGCCGCCGGGCGCGCAGTCAGCCACGTTCCTGCGTAACCACGACGAGATCGACCTGTCCCGGCGGACCGCCGAGCAGCGCGACGAGGTGTTCGCCGCGTTCGGGCCGGACCCGGCGATGCGCCTGTACGACCGGGGGATCCGCCGCCGGCTCGCGCCGATGCTCGGTGGGGACCGGGCCCGCCTGGAGCTGGCGTACTCGTTGCAGTTCACCCTCCGGGGTACGCCGGTGCTGCGGTACGGGGAGGAGATCGGGATGGGCGAGGACCTGTCGCTGCCCGACCGGCAGGCCATCCGTACCCCGATGCAGTGGTCCGCCGCGCCGCAGGCCGGCTTCACCGAGTCGGACCGGCCGTTCCGGCCGGTGATCCGGGATGGCGACTACGGGTACGAGCGGGTCAACGTGACCGACCAGCGGCACGATCCGACCTCGTTGCTGGCCTGGTTCGAGCGGATGATCCATACCTTGCGGGAGAGCCCGGAGGTGGGCAGCGGCACCTGTACGGTCGTCGACGAGAAGCTGCCGCCCGGCGTGTTCGCGCACCGGGCCGACGGGCCGTCGGGCAGCATGCTGTTCCTGCACAACCTCGGCGAGGACTGGGCCGGTACGGGTACCGGTGGATCCGGCTACGGCGCAGCCCGGCCGGCTAACCGGGGTAGTCGCCGGGCTTCGCGCCGGGGTGGGTGGCGAGCCAGGCGAGATAGTCGTTGTACGCCCGGGTTTCCGCGTCCTCGGCCGACTCGACGGTCGGGCGTACCGGTACCTCGATCCGCAGATCCTCGGGTACCGAGGCGGGCGGCGGTGGGGGCGCGTACCCGCCCCGCCGCTCGGCCCGGACCTCCCGCGACCACACGAAGACCACGAACAGCGCGAACACCGGCCACTCGACCGCGTACCCGTAGCTGAGCGCGTTGCCACCGCGGGCCCGGTCGAGCTGCCACCAGCCCAGCGCGAGGCAGCCCGCGACCAGCACCACCGCGATCGCGTGCCGCAACAGCCATCGGGGCGTGAGATACCGGCGCACGCCGTTAGGTTAGCCCGTGCCGCCGCAGCCAGACCTCGACGGTCCCGGTCCACGCGGTCGTGGTCGCCAGGTAGAGCACGGCCGCCAGCGGTACGAACGCGGCGGTCAGCACGGTCAGCCACGCGAACGCCGCGATCGTCGCGAGCAACGGCAGGAACACCCACACCGGGCCACCGAGCAGGTGCGCCGAGAGCGGCGCGCCCAGGAAACGGCTGTGCAGCAAGGCGTTGGCGTGACCGGCGAGGGTGGGCGAGACAAAGAGCCGGTATGTGACAAGGAAGAACGGTGCCTGGAGCAGCGCGGGCAGGAAGCCGGCGTACGGGCTGATCCCGGCCGACCGGTACAGCCCGGCCAGTTCGGTGCGCAGCCGCTCGGGATCCTTGCGGTGCTTGCGGTTCAGCTCCGCCAGGCGCGGGGCGAGCGCCGCGCGGGCCCGCTCGCCGCGGATCACCCGCAGGGTCAACGGGATCAGCAGCGCGCGCAGCGCGAGGGTGCAGGCGACGATGGCCAGCGCGGCTCCGCCGACGCCGGCGATGGCAGTGACGATCGGGTACGCAAGGGAAACGGCAGAATCCAGCAGTGGTACGGACATGGAAGGCCCCCTCGGCCTCAGAAAACGGGTACGGGCAGCGGGCGCGGCGCCCTCAGCGCGCCGCGGGTACCCGGGAGGGGGCTCGGGGCCGGGACCGGCCCGGCGCATCGGGGTCGGCGAACCGGGTGACCACGTCGGATCGGTGCGCCGCCTTGGCCGCCGGTCCGGTGGCGCTCCGGCGCGGCGCGGCGGCCCGGCCGGCGAGCGCGGTCAGCGCGAGCGCGAGTACGGCGACCGCGACACCGGCGATCAACGCGGCCGGACCGAGTTCGGTCAGCGCGTGCAGTACGCCGAGCCAGACCATGCCCCGACTCTAGAACGTCAACGCCACTCAGGCCCTACACGTCGTCCCAGCGGAACAGCCACGCGGCGATCCCGCCGAGCACCAAGGCGAAGCCGAGCAGGATGCCCATCTTCCCCTGGATCCAGCCGGGCGCCCCCTCGATCGGGAAGAACGAGCCGGACAGGAACGCCATGGGGATCGTGATGAGGTTGGCGATGGCGCTCGCCGCCTCGGTCGACTTGGCCTTCGCTCCGGCGAGCAGCCCGATCGACATGAAGGCGAGCGTCCCGCACAGGATCAGCGGGATCGCCATCCACCACGAGTGGGACAGCTTGAGGCCGAAGTACGGGAGCGACGCGATGGCGATGAAGATGACCATCTGTACCAGCGCGATCCCCACCGCGACGACGATCCGGGCGCCGATCACCGCCGGTACCTTCACCGGCGAGAGGGTCAGCCGGCGCAGGATCTTCTTCTGCCGCCAGGTCACCAGCGTCGCGGCGGCCCCGAAGGTGGCCCCGATCGCGATGGCGTACCCGAGGATGCCCGGCGTGAAGTACTGGATCGGCTTGAGTGCCTTGTCCTCCACCTGTTCGGCCTGTACCGAGAACCGGGGCGGCTGGCCGCTGGCGGCCAGATTGGCGCTCTGCACCAGCGATTCGACGACTCCGCGGACCGTACCGGCGGCGGTCGCGTCGGCCTGCGAGTAGTGCACGACGAGCTGATTGCCGTGCTGTTCGATCGCGGCGGCCGCGTCTCCGCTGCGTACCTTGGCGATCGCCGCGTTGACGTCGTCGGTCCTGCTGATCTTCAGCACCTGGTCGAGTTGGCCGTGCCCGTCGGCGGGAAGCTGCTCGACCAGCGGCACCGAACCGACCAGGACCACCGAGGACTTCGGGATGCCGCCGCTCTTGAACAGCCCGCCGAAGATGACCAGGAAGATGAGCGGGAACAGCAGCGTGAAGAACAGCGCCGTACGGTCCCGCCGGTACCCCAGCAGCATCGCCCGCGCGAGCGCGAGAAAGCTCGTCATGCCCGGTACTCCCGTCCGGTCAGGGTGAGGAAGACGTCTTCGAGCGTGGCGCCACGCACCGACAGGCCCCGCAGGGCGTTGCGCTCGGCCAGCGTGGACAGCACGAGCGCCGGGTTGCGGGTGGAGATGGTCAGCGACACCCCGTCGTCGTCCACCTCGGCGTCGGGGAACAGGGTGCGCGCCTCGTCAACCGGCAACGTGCCGGTCTCCACGCTGATCCGGTTGGGCGCCTCCAGTTCCCGTACCAGCGCGGCCGGCGGCCCCAGTTGGAGTATCTTCCCGGCGTCCATCACCGCGACCCGGTCGCACAGCAGCTCCGCCTCGTCCATGTAGTGCGTGGTCAGCACCACCGTGCGGCCCTGCGCATTGATGCCGCGCAGCAGGTCCCAGAGGTTGCGCCGGGCCTGCGGGTCCAGCGCCGCGGTGGGCTCATCCAGGAACACCACATCGGGCCCGTGGACCAGGGCGCAGGCGATCGACAACCGCTGCGTCTGGCCGCCGGAAAGCTGTTCGGTACGGGTATCCGCCTTGTCCGCCAACCCGACGATCTCGAGCATCTCGTCGGCCCGGGCCGGTGGCGTCCCGTACAGCGCGGCGAAGGTACGGATCTGCTCCCGCGCGGTCAGCCGCTCGAAGAACGAGGTCGCTTGAAGCTGTACGCCGATCCGGGGCAGCAGCTTCGCATTGCGTGGCCAGGGCGGCAGGCCGAGCAGGCTGACCGTACCGCCGTCGGGCTCCCGTAGCCCTTCGATGATCTCCAACGTGGTGGTCTTCCCCGCCCCGTTGGGCCCGAGGATCCCGAAGAACTCGCCCGACTCCACGGTGAACGACACTCCGTCCACGGCATGGGTGTCGCCGTACCATTTCCTGATGTCGTTGACCACGATGCTCGCCGGCATCCCGTCAGGCTAGCGAGTTCGGGCCTCGCGCAATGCCCCGAAGCGGCGCGATGATGGCGGGATGCCGACAGCGCTGGAATCCGCCGCCCCGATCGCGTTCCTGCCGTCCGAGGATCTGGACCGGTCGCGCCGGTTCTTCGGTGACCTCCTGGGGCTGCCGGTCGAGGAGGTCAGCGCGTTCGCCTGCGTGCTGCGCGCCGGCCCGACGATGCTGCGGGTGACCCGGGTCGACGGCCTGCAGCCCCAGCCGTTCACC
>VAXX01000454.1 GCA_005885115.1 Actinomycetota bacterium
GGGGTGGCAGGCGGGGACACGCTGGGAGCACTGGCATGGACGAGCGCAACGCCTACCGGGAGGTACCACCGGCTGCGGTACCGGCCGCGCCCGACGCCGAGGACGGGCTGCCGCCGTTGGCGCCGCCGCCACCGGTGGGTACCGAGCTGCCGCCGGAGGAGCCCGAGCCACCGGCTGACGACCCGTTCGAGATGCCGCCCGTACCGGCCGCCGGCACCCTGTGGCCGGGCGCCACACCGCCGGAGGTACCGGAACACCGGGCCTGGCAGCCCCCGCCCTCACCGACGCCGGCTCCGGGCCCGCCGGAGCTGGCCGCGGTCCGCGAACCCGACGAGGGCGGCGGCTACGAGCCGTCGCCGGCCGAGGGGGGCGAGCCGTGGGAGCCCGAGTCGCTGCCGCAGCCGGCACCGGAACGCCCGGTCGAGCCGGAACCCGAGGTCACCCCAGGCCGGTACGACCCGCCGCCGCCGGAGCCCGCGCCGTGGCAGCCCGACCCGGGTGGCGCCGAGCCGACCCCGGAGCCACCGGTACGCCCGTCGTGGGACCCGTCCGGCGACCCCGACGCGGAGCACCGTCCCACCGCACCGACCCGCCCGCCGTGGGAGCCCGAGCCCTCGTCGGTACCCCAGCCGTGGGAGGCTCCGGCGTCCTCACCCGAGCCGGTCGTCGGCCGCGCGACGGTACGCACGGCACAGCCGCCACCGGCCGGCGAGGTACCGGTGCAGCCGGTCAGCGCCGGGACGTACCGGGGCGGTCAGTTCCCCCCGCCGGAACCGCCGCCACCGGCGATGGTTCTGGCACCGCTGCCGCCACCGCCGCCGATCCCGCCCGGGTCGGCGGCTCCCGCCGCTGAGCTGCCCCGGCGCCAGCCCAACGCCACGCCCGACGGGTTCCCGCCGACCCCGGGCGGGTTCGGCCTGACCGCCGCGGCACCCCCGCCCCCACCGGAACCGGTGGTACCCGCGCCGGTGCCGCCGCTCCCGCTCGTACCCGCGCCGGCGCTGCTGCCCGTACCGCCGCCACCGGCCCCGGCGCCGGTACCGGAGACCCGGAACGAGCCGCCGTACCGCCCGCCCCGTACCGGCGCCGAGTCGCCCTGGGCCGCGTTCGCCCAGCCGTGGCTGGAGCCGGACGTGCCGGCCGTACCCGCGCCCGCCGCCGTACCCCCGCCTCTGCCGGTCCCGCCACCGCCCCCGATGCCGCCGCAGCTCCCGCCGCAGGCACCGGTGCCGGAGGCGCCGGGTCGGGCCGCGGTCGCCCGCGCCAGCGTGCCGACCCCGGCCCAGCCCAGCGTGCAGGAGGTCGCCGCCCTGCTCGCCCAGCAGGCCCAGCAGCAGGAACCCCGGGTGTACCGCTCCGCCGCCGCGACCGAACCGGCGGACCCGGTCCAGCCACCCCACCCGGCCGAACCGCCGGCGCCGCCCGAGCCACCCGAGCCCGTCGGCCCGCCCCCGCCGCCGGAGCCGCACCGGCCCCCGACCCCGGGACCGCTGCCCAGCCCGTTCCCGCAGCCCGCTCCGGTACCGGGGCCGCTGCCGCCCGGACCCGTACCGCCGATGCCGCCCGGCCCGGTGCCGCCGGTACCGCCGCAGCCGACCCCGCCGCAGCCGCCGGTACCCCCCGCTCCGCAGCCACCGCCCCCGGTGCCCCCGCCGCCGGCGGCGGACCCGCACGGTGGTGCCGTCGTCCCCGCCTCGGCCCTGCCGGTCTGGCCGCCACCGACCTCGCCGACCCCCACCGGGTACCAGCCGCGGACCGGCGCCGCCCTGCTGCCGGCGCCGCCACCGCCCGTGGTCACGCCGCCGCCGTCCGCCACCAACGGGGTGAGCAACGGCACAGTCCACGAGCCGAGGTGGCCCCCGGCGAACCCGCCGGCCACCAACCCGCCCGCGACGTCGGCCCAGTACGGCGAGTGGGCGCGGCAGCAGCGGCCGCAGGGCACCGTGTACGGCGGCACCGCGCCCGGCCAGGACCGGTCGCCGTTCGCCCCCGGCAACACCTCCAGCCTGGAACAATCCGGCTCGCTCACCGGGCACATCCTGGCCCAGGGCCGGCCGGTGGAGCTGGCCGGCGAGCGGTCCAGCGGATCCCGGACGGTGCTCATCCTGATGGTGGTCGTGTGCCTGTTGATCCTGCTCGGCGCCGGGGCCGTGGTCGCCCACCTCGCCGGGGTGTTCTAGGGACCGCGTACACTGGGTGAAGCCCTATCGGGCGTTCTTCCGATACCTGAGGCGGTCATCCAGGTCCGCGGCGGACGTACGCCCCGCCTCGGAAGGTTTCCCGATACCCATGACGCTGCCTACGCCGCGCCCGCCGTTCGCCGACCCGAATACGTTCCCGTCCGTCCTCGACGAGCCCCAGGCGGCCGGTTTCGCCGCCCTCGGGCTTCCCAAGCCACTGGTCCGGGCGCTGGTCCAGGCCGGCATCGACGACCCGTTCCCGATCCAGCGCGCGACCATCCCGGACGGCCTGGCCGGGCGCGACGTTCTGGCCCGCGCGCGGACCGGCTCCGGCAAGACGCTGGCCTTCGGGCTGCCGCTGCTCGCCCGGGTCGCCGCCGGGCCCCGGGCCGCCGCCGGCCGCCCGCGCGCGTTGATCCTGGTACCGACGCGTGAGCTGGCCATGCAGGTCAACGACGCGCTGGTACCGCTGGCCCGGGCGATGGGCCGGTTCAGCCGTACCGCCGTGGGCGGCGTGTCGTACGACAAGCAGCTACGCGACCTGAGCCGGGGCGTCGATGTGCTGGTCGCGACCCCTGGCCGGCTCGGCGACCTGATCGAGCGGGGCGCCTGTTCATTGGCGGACGTCGACGTGTCCGTACTCGACGAGGCCGACCAGATGGCCGACATGGGCTTCCTGCCGGAGGTCACCAAGCTGCTGTCGCAGACCCCGGCCGGGGCGCAGCGGCTGCTGTTCTCCGCGACCCTCGACGGCGACGTGGACGCGCTGGTCAAGCAGTTCATGGTGGACCCGGTGACGCACGAGATCGACCCGCCGGTGGCCACCGTGGACACCATGGACCACCACCTGCTGCTGATCCCGCCGCGGGAGAAGCTGGAGATCGTCACCCGGATCGCCGGGCGGCCGGGCCGTACGATCATGTTCGTGCGTACCCAGCTCGCCGTCGACCGGCTGGTCGGGCAGCTCGCCGAGAAGGGGGTACGCGCCGGGGCGCTGCACGGTGGCAAGACCCAGGCGGTCCGGACCCGTACCCTCGCGGAGTTCCGGGAGGGTAGGACCGATGTGCTGATCGCCACCGATGTCGCCGCCCGGGGTATCCACGTCGACGGCGTATCGCTGGTCGTGCACGTCGACCCGCCGCGCGACTCCAAGGACTACCTGCACCGGGCCGGGCGTACCGCACGGGCCGGCGAGTCCGGCACCGTGGTCACGCTGGTGCTGCCCCAGCAGCGGGCCGGTACGTACTCGCTGGTGGCCAAGGCCGGCGTGGTGGCCGGCCGGACCAAGGTGACCTCGACCGGTCCGGAGCTGACGACGTTGATCGGAGCGCAGGTTTAGAGTCGAAGCCATGTCCGTCCTGAAGCGCTCTTTGCTGTGGCGGCGACTCGACACCACCGGTACCGAGCACGTGCTGCTCACCGAACGGAACGGGCTACACGCCCGGGGGACGATCATCGCGACCGATCCCGTCCCGTACACCTGCGGTTATGAACTTCTCGTCGACGAACACTGGGTGACCAAACGGCTCAGCGTGTCCACCGAGGGGGCCGGCTGGCTGCGCAGCGTCCGCCTGGAGCGGGCACTGGGCCACTGGCACGTGACCACCGCCGAGCAGGGCAACCTCGACGCGGCGCTGACCGAGTGTGGCCAGCCGCTGGCCGAGCTGGCCGGGATCGAGGAGCCGCACCGGCTGGTCGAGGCCCGCGACGTCGACCTGGCGTACAGCCCGTTGACCACCACCCTGCCGCTGCGCCGGCTGCGGATCCGGCACGACGACCCGGGCACCTCGCACAAGGTGACCGTGGCCTGGATCCTGATGCCGTCGTTGCAGGTCGTACCGGCCCGGCACACGTTCACGACGCTGGGCGAGGGCCGGATCCGGTACGAGAGCGCAACCTTCGCCGCCGACCTCGCGGTCGACGGCGACGGCTACGTGCGGCGCTACCCGGGCCTGGCCGAGCTGGTCTGAGAGAGCTGACGCGGGCACCCGGCCGGTCCGCCGCCCGGCCGGGTGGGTCCCTGCGTCAGGCCGCCGGCTGCCAGTTCAGGATCGACTGGTACTGCGACTCGATCCCGCCCGCGCTGATGATGCTGGACGGGATCTGGCTCGGGTCGGTGATGTTGTGGTTGTTCGCGACCACGACACCCTTGGAGTTGGACGCCGACGGGCCGTTGGGCCAGTAGTTGCCCTCGATGTCCGCCGGGTCGTACGTCCCGTCGTTGAGCGTGTAGTTGACGTGCCGGCTACCCCACGGGGTGGTGTGGATGTTCCACACCGCGTTGCCGAGGATCGACACGTACGTCGCGCCGTTGTCGGTGTACAGGACGTGCCCGCCGCTGGTGTTGAGCTGGTCGTGCACCACGTTCCCGCTGACGTGCTCGCCGGTGGCCATCGAGGTACCGGTGATCCCGTTGGTGTAGACCGCGCCACCGTCACCGAGCAGCGACATGTGGTCGAAGATCAGGTTGTTGGTGATCGCGTTGTTGTTGGAGTAGTTCGGCTGCGCCGGCAGCTTGACCTTGTCCGGCCAGCCGCCCCAGCCGATCGAGATCGCCGTGTACGGCACGTGGTCGATCTGGTTGTGGCTGAACGTCGACTTCTCCACGTACCCGACGTCGATGGCGACCCCGCCGTGGTACTCGGCCGAGGTGTTGTAGAAGTGGCTGTCCTTGACCACGATCCCGCTGGTGTGCTGCGCCGCGTTGGCCGGCAGCGGGATGTCCACGCCACCGACGTCCAGGCCGTTGCCGGAGATGTCGGTGAAGACGCAGGCGGTCACGGTGTCACTCTGCGAACCGTCGCCCAGGTCCAGCCCGGCCGCGCCCATGTGGACGAAATAGTCGTGGTCGAAGTGGATGCTGCGGTTGTACGTGAACCGGACGCCCGCCGGCATCTTCGTCCAGTTGGCGTACGGGCAGGTCCCGCCGGAGACGAACTGGCACAGCCCCTGGACGGCGTACCCGTTGGACCCGGTGACCTGGTACGTCGCCTGGATCTCGGAGAACCCGGTGCCGGTGTTGGACGTCGTGTAGTTGGCGTACGAGAACTGGATGCCGATGAAGCCGACGTGGCTCACCTCGGCGGACGGGTTCCCGTCGGTGGCCACGAGGGTGGACAGCGCCGGCGCCTCGACGTCGGCCTTGGTCAGGTCCTCGCCGGAGCGCGGGATGTAGTAGAACCGGTGCTCGCTCTTGTCCAGGTAGAACTCGCCGGGCTGGTCGAGCAGCTCGAAGGCGTTCTCCACGGCGGTCGGCGCCTCCGTGATCGACTGCCGGCCGACCAGGTTGACGGTCCGGCCGGAGCCGTCGGTACGCATGACCCGCTTGGTCGAGTTGTTCCAGCAGGGCTGGCCCATCGTGATCGTGGTGCTGCCGATCGACGCGACCGGGCAGCGCGGTTCGGTCCACAGGCCCAGCCCGCCCCGGTACACGAACTCGATCGCGCTCGGGTTGCGCCAGTTCGCCATCGGGTCGCCCGACGACGTGGTGTACCCGGTGGAGGTCTGGCTCACCGACACCGGCAGCGGGCCGGTCGCCCGCTGGGCGCGCATGCCGTTGATGTAGAGCTGGCGGGTGTCCAGCGTGCTCGGCGCGGGCGCGGACCAGATGCTGCCGCTGCCCTTGGTCCAGCCGGTGATCTGCGCGCCGCCGCTGATCACCGGGAACTGCCCGGAGACGGCCTTCCACCAGATGGTGCCGGCGCTGCCGCCGCCGGAGTCGGCCGCGGTGAAGGTCAGCGTGCTGCTCAGCCGGTACACGCCGCCGGCCAGGAAGACGGT